>CAZBOQ010000175.1:0-5133 GCA_964493555.1 uncultured Gammaproteobacteria bacterium
CGATGATCGCCGTACAGCTCAACCATCTGCAGACCCGTGGAGAAGGTGCCGGGGAAAGATCCAGCGTGGATGGTGTTGACGTGGTATGCCTCGGAAAACGCGTCGAGTCCCACCTTCCAGTTGCAATCTAGATAAGTGTAATACTTAAACTGGTGGGTGATTTCAGAATAGGGAAATCCGGAAAAGTGTTCACCCATCTTACCTAGGTATTCTTTCAGCGGTTTTTCCGGTTTATCGGCAAGATTAATGAAAATGAAACCCTCCCAAGTGTCACAGTGGATCGGAACCAAACTAGTCTGATCTTTTTTGAAACAAGGGGGAAAGCCTTCTTCTTCCTGCACGCCAATCAATTCGCCCTTATCGTTATAAGTCCATGCATGAAACCGACAACTCATCACCGATTTTTTACCGTGCATCTCATGATTTCCGTCCGGAACGATGACGGTATTACCCCGGTGTCGGCAGGTATTATGGAAAGCACGGATCTCGTTATCTTTGCCACGGATCACGATGGCGCCAGTACTGGCAAAGTGAAGCTGCCTCAGTTTGAAACAACCGGGTTCAGGTATGTCTTCAACTCTACCCACACAAAGCCACGCACGTTTAAAAACTTTTTCAACCTCTTCAGCATAGATCTCCTCAGAGATACAGGACGCAGTGGAAACCGGATCCTCGCCCAACCAGGGAAATTTCTCCGACCATCGCCGCTCGTCTTTCATCACCGTGCTCATAGACCGCTCCTTAATACCTATTAATCAGTCGCTTAGGCTTCCTCTCTGAGATGAGTATAGGCCCCCGCGAGAGAGGATGCCACGACGCCGCGGCGAAGCCTTCGAGAAACCGCTTTGTTGTTGATTAACCAGCCATTTTGCCTACCATGGAACGAATGCGATTTAACTTGCGTGCCGCAAAAAGGAACGCGAACTGTAGATTAAGGATCAGGACCATGACCACCACTTCGACAAAAATGCCTATCATCCGTTTGCTACTGACCTTTTGCATCGGGATATCCGCGCCCGGGTTCACCGAGAAAACCACCACTGTACGAGTCGACCGGCATGGTCCCGATTGTATGGCGGACCCTAACTGCTTTAACCGTATACACCACGATATCGAGATGCGGGCCCGCGCGAAACCGGGAGAAACGATCGTATTTGAAACGCGAAACACTGCCGATATCGATCTCGCCGCTGAACCACTGATGGGTGATTCGCACGGACCGCCTGGTAGCAAAGTACATCCGATGACCGGGCCGGTATATATAGAGGGTGCCCGCAGTGGCGATGTGCTCGCTATTGACATTCTGAAAGTTGAACCGGGCAAACACGGTTTCACGCTTCTGCATCCAATCGGTTTCATCTCCGACCTGTTCCCTGTACCGCGCGAGATCCGCTGGACTCTAGGCAAAGACTGGGCGGAATCAGATGCCTTGCCTGGTGTCCGGATCCCCAACGCCGGGTTTCCAGGGATCGTGACAGTGCTGCCCGCGGCCGAGCTGTCAAAAACCATCGCCAGGCGCGAGGCGGCACTGTTTGACGCTGGCGGAGCGGCCGCACCACCAGAACCGGTTAATGCCACGCCGATATCAATATGCGGACCGGCCAGCGACCGCAAGAATGAATGCCTTAGAACTTTTCCACCACGTGAACACGGCGGTAACCTGGACATCCGCTACCTTGGCACCGGCGCTACACTCTATCTGCCCTGCTACCAGGATGGCTGCGGTCTTGCGATCGGGGACGTGCACTACGCGCAAGGGGACGGCGAAGTTTCCGGAACTGCGATCGAGATGGACGCGATCGTGACGGTGACTACACGGGTGATGAAAGCGGGCATTACCCACGGCGGCATTCACTATGAGGGACCGTCGCGTCTGCTAGAGATCCCCTCTAGGTCCTTCTACGCAACCACCGGATATCCCCTCAAACGGGCTGGTGATGTACCACCAGATTTGCGCTACCTAGAATCGGAAAAAATCGGAGCGCTTACTAATCTGTCCAAAGATGTGTCCCTAGCGGCTCGCAACGCATTAATCGCGATGATCGACTACCTGACCACAACCAAAGGATTGACACGCGAACAAGCCTACATGCTTGCAAGCGTCGCCGTAGATTTGCGCATCGGTCAGCTGGTTGATGCACCCAACGTGGTAGTAAGTGCGGTGTTGCCGTTGGACATTTTTGTTGAAAAAGCCCGGGCAGATTAGAACGATGTTTGCAACCTAAAGCCCGCTCCTGCGGTTGCCAAAGCTCAGCAACGCCTCAGATCCCAATTCAAACTCCTCGGCGAGCAACGCATACGAACGCAGTCGATCTTCAAAGTGATAACAGACATTGACGACCATAACTTCGTCTACACCATAACGCTCGGTTAATTTCTCGATCCCTTCGCGACACTGCCCAGGTGTGCCGACCACCATGTTGGTTGCCATGGTTTCGTCGTAGTAATCCTTGTCTTGTGGGGACAGTTCTTCGTGCAGGCGCAAACATTCATCGGGCGGATAAAGCGGAATTCGATTTTTGTGTTGAAACACTTGCACTTTCCAGTAGGTATGCGTGCTCGCGATCCGGCGCGCTGCAACTTCGCTATCGGCACAAATCACCGCGACGCATAGCAACGCTTCGGGCGCTTCACGGCGCGCGGTCGGCGTAAACGACTGCCGGTACTTGTTAAGTATCCCCGGCGTACGTTCATGCGTACCGATGAACAATGCCAAGGCAAAACCAGCACCCATCTGACCGGCAAACTCGGCACTGCCGTCTCCGGATCCTAGCAACCATAGTGGCGGTGCTGATGGTGGTTTCGGCACGGCATTGATACCGGCGAACGGATGCTCGTCGGAAAGTCCTTCGTCCATGAGACAGGCGAGATCGAAAACCTGTCGCGCATAAGTCTCACTGCCAGTGGGTGGGTTCGGAAATGCTAGCGCCGCTGAGGTTCGTTGATCCGCCCCTGGCGCACGTCCAACGCCCAAATCAATTCGTCCTGGATGTAGGCTAGAAAGCATATGGAATACTTCAGCTACCTTTAATGGACTGTAATGTGGCAACATCACGCCACCACTACCAACCCTGATGTTTTTGGTTGCATTCGCGAGGTGCCCGACCAATATTTCCGGACAAGTCCCAGCATAGCCCGCCGTATCATGGTGCTCAGCCACCCAATAGCGAAAGTAACCTTGCCGGTCACAGGCTTGAGCGAGACGAGTGGAGTCACGCGGCGCATTAGCGGCTGTGCCACCGTCGTGGATCGGTGATTGATCGAGTACGCTAAGTCGCAAAGGCGGCATAATGACGGATGTTATCACGTGAACTTTCGCCAAAACTGCAAAGCGTCTTACCATAGTACTCCACCGTGTGGCTGAGGAGTTTCAATGTCAGGCTTCGACAAAGTTGTTACGAGTTACGGTGAGGCGTTGGACGGCCTCAACGACGGTATGACGATCATTGCTGGCGGCTTCGGCCTGTGCGGTGTTCCGGAAGGTCTAATCTCGCACATTAAGAACGCAGGCACCCGCGAGTTGACTATAGTTTCTAATAATTGCGGCATCGATGATTTCGGCCTCGGGTTGTTACTGCAAAATGCCCAAGTCAATAAAGTAGTCGCTTCGTATGTCGGAGAAAACTCGCTCTTCGAACAACAGTTGCTAGCTGGCAAAATCGAAGTCGAGCTCACCCCGCAGGGTACCCTGGCGGAAAAGATGCGGGCAGGCGGCGCCGGGATCCCAGCGTTTTACACCGCGACGGGCTACGGCACACCGGTTGCTGAAGGTAAGGAGACGCGCCAGTTCAATGGTCGCTATTACGTTCTCGAAGAAGCGCTCACTGGAGACTTCGCCATAGTGCGCGCGTGGAAGGCAGACCGCATGGGCAATCTCATCTTTCGACACACGGCTATGAACTTCAATCCACAAGCGGCAACCGCAGGGAAAATCACTGTCGCCGAAGTAGAAAAAATCGTCGAACCAGGTGAGTTGGCGCCAAGCGAGATCCACACCCCCGGCATTTAAGTCGATAGGATAATCAAAGGCGACTTTGAGAAGCGCATAGAACGGCGCACGGGGCGGAAAGGAAAGGCCGATGGGATGAAGCCGCGATCAAATTGCCATGCGTGTCGCACAGGAACTGCGCGACGGTTACTACGTCAACCTCGGCATTGGCATTCCCACGCAGGTTGCAAACTTCGTGCCGGCGAGCATAGAAGTCATGCTGCAATCAGAGAATGGATTATTGGGGATAGGACCGTACCCCACCGAAGCGGAACTCGACGCCGATATGATCAACGCCGGCAAGGAGACCGTCACCGCAGTCGATGGCGCAGCGATATTCTCCTCAGCCGAAAGTTTCGCGATGATCCGGGGTGGCCACATTGATCTAACCGTGCTCGGCGCTTTCGAGGTAGACCAAGAAGGCAACATCGCCTCCTACATGATTCCCGGCAAAATGGTGAAGGGCATGGGCGGTGCAATGGATCTGGTCGCGGGTGCTGACAACATCATCGTGACCATGACTCACGCGAACAAACAAGGGGAGTCCAAGCTGCTGGAAAGATGTTCTCTACCTCTGACTGGAGTTAACTGTGTGAAAACCGTCGTTACAGATCTAGCCGTACTAGCCATCGCCGACGGCGCGTTTTATCTGCAGGAGCGGGCACCTGGGATTTCGGTCGAGGAGATCGTCGAAAAAACGGCTGGACGCTTGGAAGTACCAGCTGAAGTACCGGAGATGAGCTTTGACTAAACAGAGTTATCAAGAACTTTACACCCGCTCGCTAACAGATCCACTGGGGTTCTGGGCTGAGGCCGCCGAACAGATCCACTGGTACCGGCGGTGGGACAAAGTACTCGATGACAGCAATCCGCCCTTCTACCGCTGGTTCTCCGGTGGCGTCGGCAATACCTGTTATAACGCGATCGATCGTCACATCGCGGATGGTCGCGCTGATCAGGTAGCTCTCATTTACGATAGCCCGCTAACCAATACGAAACGTACCTACACGTATTCCGAACTGCAGCACGAGGTTTCCCATTTTGCCGGCGTACTGAGATCCCGCGGCGTGGAAAAAGGCGATCGCGTACTGATATACATGCCAACCGTCCCGGAGGCGATCATCGCCATGCTGGGCACCGCGCGT
>CAZBOQ010000176.1:0-2259 GCA_964493555.1 uncultured Gammaproteobacteria bacterium
TCAACGATGAGTTCACGAAGTGTGCGGATAATCGGGAATATCTCGTTGTTCCAATCAGCGCCTTGCGCGTCGAAAGCGGCCTGCTCCAACTCGCAGATTCGCCGATCCTCGGCAAAGATACCGTCAGTAAACCAAACCATGAAGGGCCAGATCACATTAATTAATCCGGGTATCCCAGGTTTTCGTATATTCATCAAACCGTATGTGTGGTTCCAGCGTTGTTCGCGGTCGAGCGGTATATAACAATTCCACAGATCCAGTGCCGGGTGCTCGCTGCCTGCGGTCCAGAATTTCAGCGTCTGGTAGGGGTACTCCGTTCGAATCGTCATTAAATCATCCGGGCGCTGTTTGGTGGGGTCGGGGCGGCTACCGAGCATGAATTTCTCGCCGAGCGGTTGTTTGCCGCCGACACGATCGAAGGTGTAATCACACTCTACCCAACCGTCGCCTTGCCTTACGTCCTGAAAAATAGTGCGTATCCGCCCCATCAGTTTGCGGTGAAGGAATTGATGGTTCATGTCCATCAGGTTTTCATGCATGAATGAATAGTGGCATTCGACGGTGCGGTTCAGGTAACGCGTTTTGTATGCGGGTTCGCCCCACGAGGTGACTTTCGGAAAATTCGCTAGCTTTGCCTCACTGGGCGTGCCGGGAAAGACGAATATCAGTCCGTAGGCTTCGCGGCAGGGATAGGAACGGACACCGTTCGGAAGCTTGCGGTTTTTGTCGAGATACGGAACGTTTACACATTCCCCGGTTTTGCTGTACGTCCAAGAATGGTAGCTGCATTGGAGTGTTTCCTCGGTGACCACACCGACGTGTAGCGGAACCTGGCGGTGCGCGCAGCGGTCTTCCAACGCAAACACGGTGCCGCTTTTTGTTCGGACAATAACGATGGGGTCGCCAGCGAAGCGGGCAGGCAGTGGCTTATTGGTTTTCAACTCGCTACTGCGCGCAATCGGGTACCAGAAATCTGGGTGTAGGCCGGTCTTGCGTATATCAGGGATACCGCCACGGGCAGGGGTCGGTTGCAGCGTTTCAGCCAGTGCCATCAGGACCTATCCATGCTCAAAGTGGCGCAATAATAGCGCAAAATTGTTGTAAAAGTGGGCTTTCCGGTCGTTCTCGCCGTACCGCCAAACGGCTGTGAATATTGTTAGACTAGTCCGGCGACTGCTAGATGCGAGCGAGTCGCTCGTGGATTGGTTGAGGGAATTCGAGTCTTTGAGCTCTGAAGCGGACACGGTTGATGTGATTTAAGGTGCGTTTTAGGCCGGGTTGGACAAGCTAAACAAAATGTAGGGGCTAGGAATGGACGATAAAACTCAAACCGAGATAGAGGCGGCGACCTTCCGTTATTTACGAGATTACCTGCGCGAGCACACAGACGTGCAGAATATCGATCTTATGAACCTCGCTGGGTTTTGCCGGAACTGCCTGTCGAAGTGGTATCGCGCGGAAGCGGATAAGCGCGGTGTTGAGATTGACTACGAGAATGCGCGGGAGATCGTCTACGGCATGCCGTATGCCGAATGGAAAGAAAAATTCCAACAGGAAGCGAATCCGACACAGAAAGCGGTTTTCGACGCTCGGGAGGAATAGTAGCCGCGCGCCGGTCTGAATCACGCTAGAGCGTCCGTCTGATTCTTACAGTTGTCGGGAAAATATTTCCTCTGGCCGTAACCTGTCCTTTCTTGCGAATCCCTTTAATCATAGTTGGTTGGATCTGTATGTCACAGCGAAGCCTGTTTCTTTTGTCCACGCTCTGCGTTTTGTTACCCGCGCTGTCATGTCTCGCGGACGATGAGGGATTGATGGAAGAAGTAAGTGTAATCGAGATAACGCCCACTGCAGGTGTGGCGATAGATCGCAACCGGTATGCCGGCAATGTACAGAGCGCCGACGCACAGGGGCTGGAGCAAAGTCAGGCGTTAGATCTCACTGATTTTCTCAATCGCCGCCTCGGGAGCGTGTCAGTGAACTCGGCACAAAACAATCCGTTGCAGGCCGATCTTCAATTCCGTGGCTTCACTGCGTCACCTTTATTGGGGTTGCCCCAGGGTTTGGCCATTTATCAAGGAGGGGCCCGGATTAACGAACCGCTTGGTGATGCGGTCAACTGGGACCTCGTGTCGCGTACCGCTATTCACAGGATATCTTTGATCGGCGGTTCCAATCCGTTGTTTGGTCTCAACACACGAGGAGGAGCAATTACGCTCGACATGAAGACTGGTATTACCGCGGAGGGGCGAGCCATCG
>CAZBOQ010000177.1:0-9978 GCA_964493555.1 uncultured Gammaproteobacteria bacterium
GCATTCCGACCCTGAATTTTGAATTACTGTTAACAGTTGCGAGAGAAACGTAACCTGTAATTGATAACTCCTCGTCTATGTAACAGATGCCAGCTACCGACTTTCCATCTTCAGCGCGTCTTGATACGTTGGGTTTGTGGATCTTTAGTTCTTCAGTGGTTCTCGAAAAGCACTTAACTCGGCATGACATTCCGGGTTGGTTTTGCTAGCGGAAAACGCGGTCACTAACCGAAGGAAAGCAAAAGGCCAACGGCACTCAGACTATGGGAGCACTATTCAAAATAAAGGGTTTCTCGCCCTATGTGGCAATGCTTTTCCTGAATGCATTCGTTGATCTGGGTCACAAAATCGTGATCCAAAATACTGTGTTCAAAATTTATGACGGTCAAACACAAATCGTGCTTACGGCTTTTGTCAATGCGCTTATCCTTCTTCCTTTCGTCATGCTGTACACCCCAGCTGGCTACGTAGGCGATAAGTACCCCAAACACCAGGTGATGCGCTACAGCGCATGGGCAACAGTCGCGCTGACCTTATTGCTGACATTTTTTTACTATCAAGGCTGGTTTTGGCCCGCGTTCGGCATGACTTTTCTGCTGGCGGTGCAGAGCGCTTTTTATTCGCCAGCGAAATTTGGCTACATTCGCGAACTGGTTGGCAAGAATTCACTCGCTGCTGCCAATGGTGTAGTCCAAGCCACTACCACCGTCGCGATCCTTTCCGGGATTTTTATTTTCTCTGTTATCTTCGAAACTTTTCTCGCCGACCAAGTAACCACAACGCCGACGGCGCTGCTAATGGACATCGCGCCGATTGGCTATTTCTTGGTATTAGCAGCATTGGTGGAAATAACACTAGCCTACCGACTGCCAAAGACCCAGGAAGTGGACATCAGCAAACGATTCGATTGGCGCAAGTACCGACGCGCCGTTTATATACGCGCTAACCTCCGCACCGTCACGAGCCATAAAACTATTCTACTTTCAATAGTCGGGCTGTCGATCTTCTGGTCGATCTCGCAGGTAATGATCGCCGCCTTTCCAGCATTCGCCAAAGCCACGCTAGGTGAAAACAATACCGTAGTCATTCAGGGGATATTAGCGTGCACCGGGTTCGGCATTGTTGTCGGCTCAATGATTGCTGGGCGCATTTCCCGTGGTCACATCGAGACCGGCCTTATTCCCATCGGCTCTTTCGGGATCGCCATCGGCGTTCTACTCGTCCCTTTCCTTGACAACGCACCCACACTGGCAGCGGTTTTCTTTGGGCTTGGTATTTTCGGCGGCCTTTTCATCATTCCCTTGAATGCATTAATCCAATTTCACGGCCACGAAAACGACATAGGCGTGATACTGGCAGGTAACAACTTTATACAAAACGTCGCCATGTTGAGCTTTCTAGCACTAACCGTCTCCTTCTCAATTTACGGACTACCAGTGGAACGGCTCCTCGGTCTGCTCGCGATCGTTGCACTGGCCGGCGCCGTTTATACGCTTTACAGACTTCCACAAGCGCTGGCCCGATTTGTGTTCACGGCGGCAATTGCACGTGCGTACCGGCTCGAAGTCCTTGGCTTCAAGAACATACCCGAATCGGGCGGTGTACTGATGCTAGGCAACCAGATCTCTCGGATAGACTGGGCGATCTTGCAGATGTCATGTCCACGCCCATTACGCTTTTTAATGGAACGCAGTATGTACAGCCGCTGGTTCCTACGTCCGTTCATGGACTTCTTCGGAGCCATACCTATCTCTCGTGGCTCGGACCGAGAGGCCATCCGATCAATCACTGACGCTTTGAACACCGGCGATGTCGTGTGCCTATTTCCCGGAGGGACCATCAGCAGAACAGGTGAACTTTCGGGATTCCAACACGGTTATCAGTTGGCTGCAAAAAATGCCGACGGCGTCATCCTGCCGTTCTACCTAGACGGTATATGGGACGACGTTTTCTCGCATTTAAGCTCGCGAGCCAAAATACTGAGCCGTAGCACGGCGGAGCGCAACTTGATTGTTGCATTCGGCAAACCGTTGCCGATGAATACGTCGGCAACGGACTTGAAACAAAACCTTTTCGAATTGTCGATCGACTCGTGGCGACGAAATGATATCCATCATCACGATGGGAATTGACGTTAATCAACTGACAGCTCCTGCTGAGATTAGATCGGTTACGGAGGCAGCGAAATTCGTCTGCAGCAGAGTGGTTATCCCATTAAAGGGCTTGGACCTCCACGCTGGCATCGTACGCTGACTGGCCGGTGCTGAACGGAAACAGGGTAGTCGCGGCATCCGGGAGACTAGGCCCGCCATTGGTCAACGCGTTCAGGCCGGACCAACCGTCGTGGATCCATACCGTGCCAGCGGGCACTTTATCGCCTACCTCGACCACAGCCTCAAATTGGCCGCTCGCGTTATACATCCGAACCGAATCCCCGTCCTTCAAACCCCGCGTTTCGGCATCACTAGTAGACATCCACAAGCTAGGAGCCTTTTCCAGTTTTGCCAGGGACGGCAGAGCCCGGCCATGATCGTAGAAACTGTGGAAGTGGGTAAGCATCCGACCCATGCGCAGCTGCAAGGGATGACTGGAGTCGGGCAACGGCTCATAGCTTGGCAGCGCTGGCAATCCCGCGTCCGCGGCTCGCTCGGAGTAGAACTCAATCTTTCCCGATGGCGTTGCGTACTGGTGATCGACATGCGCCACATGCGAAATGTTCAACGCCTTGATACCCCCTGCAGCACGTAATGATTCGACGGTTGCGTGATCGGTGCAGGGGTGATCGAGTACAGCGTTGATATGGCCGCCCTCTTCGTCCCAGGGATAGAAACCCTCAACATCGAGACGCACGGCCAGTGCCCGCATCAGATCGCAAATCGAGCGTGCCTCCCCCTCGGGCACCAACGCACGCTCGGTCAAATACAAATGCGTATTGGTTGCTTTGCAGCCTAGATCTTCTAGCCAGGCAGTGCCAGGCAATACGACGTCGGCTACCCGTCGGGCGGTGTCGTTCATAAACAGGTCGTGGCTTATGACGAGGTCCATAGATGCCATACCCGCCGCAACACGATCGGCATCGGCATAGGATGACAGCATGTCTGTACCTGACAGCAACAATACCTTTATCCGACCATCACAAAATGCGTTAGCGATCTCTGACATCTGATTCGGCACGTAATCCCCAGGTGGACGTGCTTCCATATTAAGAATATTGTTGAGCGCGAAACCGTGGGCATTACCGGCGTGACGGGGTCCGAAGCCGCCGCCCTCAATGCCTAGCTTGCCGGTTAATGCGGGAAGGCAGGAAATTGCGCGGCTCGCCTGCCAACCATTCTGATCTTTATACATAGAGCTACCGCTGATAACGAGCATCCCACGCTCGGTATTTGCATAACGACGCGCGAATGCGCCAATGCGAACCGCGTCTATGCCGGTTATCTGGGCGGCCCACTCGGGTGTGCGTTCGACGACGTGTTTCTGTAGTTCATCGAAACCTTTCGTGTAGTCTTCGATGAAGACGCTGTCATGCAAACCTTCGGCGATGATAACTTGCATCATCGCTAGCGCCAGCGCGGCGTCGGTGCCAGGGCGAACAATGAAGTAGTCGTCCGCCAGGTTGCATGCTTCGCTGACGCGCACATCAATGGCTACGATGTGGGCACCGCGACGCTTTGCCGCCGCAACATGCCGCGCCGTGTTTGGCTGGCTGGCAAGATTCGCACCCCACAATACGATCAAATCCGAATGCGCGCTCATATCCTCTTTGGTATTAACTTCCATGGCACCGGTCAGCCCGACACCGAAGCCTCCCAGGCCCCAGCAGATCATCGAAGGATCCCACCACTGGCAACCGTACATATTGGCGAAACGCATCATCAGAAATGCATTAGCGAATGTGCCGAAATCGTTGGCGACCGCGCCATGTCCCGGCCACACACCGATTGATTCACGTCCAACCGCCTGCATGCGCTCAACGATCAGGCCTAGCGCCTCATCCCAGCTCGCCTGTCGCCATTCGTCGGTGCCACGCTGCTTACGGATCAGAGGATGTAGTATGCGTTTGGGATTATCGATGATCTCATGGGCCGCCTGACCGCGAACGCAGAGAAACCCCTCGCTATCAGGATTTTCCTTGTCCCCCTTGATCTCCACCAACTTACCGTCCTCCACGGTTGCCAACATGCCGCAAAAGGTCGGGTGGCAGCTCATAGGACACATTGTGCGTACGGATTTAGTTTCTGGTGCATTCATTACTGTTACCTCGGAAGCTATGGCCTACTATACGTGGATTCGCGGCGCGCCACTCACGTTAGAAATGCGTTGCCAATGTAATCCTGAGGTATCGTTACGAGTTACCAACGCAACTAACTCCACCATAAGATCGTCCAAACATCGCGCGGTGGCTAAACCATTCGGGTTCACACGGTACCCTCTTCGATCACCCCGCTCGTCTCAGACAAGGTTTGCGCCGCGCCGTGAATGGCACTACGAATGCGTTGGTAGGTACCGCAACGGCAAAGGTTACCTGTCATGGCCTGATCGATATCTGCATCGCTGGGTGCAGGGTTATTCGCAAGCAACGCGACAGCAGACATGATTTGACCCGACTGGCAATAGCCGCATTGTGGGACATCATGCTCGATCCAGGCGGCCTGCACCGGGTGGAGTTCACCATTCTCCGCCGCTAACCCTTCGATGGTGGTAATCGACTTATCCACCGCCAGGGTTACCGGCACCGAACACGAACGAATCGGATGACCATCCAGATGGACAGTGCACGCGCCGCAGTATGAAGCACCACAGCCAAACTTAGTGCCGACCAGTCCAAGCGTATCGCGCAAAACCCAAAGCAGCGGCGTCCCAGCCTCACTGTCGGGCAGCTGTTGCTTCCTGCCATTGACGTTGAGTGCGAGCATGACTACCCTCATAGAATCAAAATATTGTGTAGATTCTCGCGAAGAATCGACACACCGGCAAGCACACAACCTGACGGAACCTACCCTGCCCCCCCGTTCTTCTGAAACAAACTGGGAGTTAGTAAGAGCAATTTAGTAGTGCTTTTCCCCAAAGAACGCCGAACACCGCTGTGCGGGACCAAGAGTTCTTAGCACGACAAAGCCAAGCTTCGAACCAGGCTAAGGTTAGGGCACCCCCCCTGGTCCTCATAAAACCGTCTTCTCAACCACCACTCCTCGTATTCCACCGTAGGGGTCCGTGACGTCGTTCTGATAGCGCGGGATCATATGTACGTGCAGGTGCGGAACCGACTGCCCTGCAGCAGCCCCTACATTCACTCCGACGTTATACCCCGCTGGTGAGAATCGCCTATCGAGCATCGGTTTAAGTTGATGAATTAGCTGCCACAACGCCGTCACTTCTTCTCCGTTCGCTTCAAAGTAATCTGCAAAATGGCGAAACGAGATTATCAAAATATGCCCTTCGGAGACCGGAAACTTATCCCAACGCGCGTAGCAACGCATGTTGGAGGCGACGATCTCGTCGTCCGGTACCTTGCAGAAAGGACAATCGGCTGGATCGATCTCTTGCATAATTTTTGCGTGCTGTTCTTGGTCGGGGTTCGATTATAATGCGCGCTCAACATTTCCCATCAAAACGAGGAAAATACTAAATGAAACTCTATTCACACCCTGGCACGTGTTCGTCGGCAGCGCACATCGCTTTATTGGAAGCCGATCTGAACTTCGACCTAGTCAAAGTGGACCTCTATTCCGACCGAAAGCTACCAGACGGCAGAACGCTGAGCGACGTCAATTCAAAAGGCTACGTGCCAGCATTGGAGCTCGACAGCGGCGAGGTCCTTACCGAAAACGTTGCAGTATTACAGTACATTGCCGATCAAAGCCCCGATTCTGGCCTTGCCCCAGTGGCCGGTTCGCTGGAACGCTATCGATTGCAGGAATGGCTCGGCTACATTAATTGCGAACTGCACGCCGGGATCGGGCCGATGTTCAACCCTGACCTGCCCGATGAAGTGAAAGCGAAGGTACTAGAACGATTCATCGGTAAGCTAGCACACGTAGAAAATAGCCTGGCTGGCCAAGATTACCTTATGGGTGATCAGTTCACCGTCGCTGACGCTTACCTCTTTATAGTTATGACTTGGACGGCAATGTTCGACGTGAAACTACCTACTAATATCAGTGCGTTTCAGGAGCGTTGCCTGGCGCGGCCACACGTTGCAACGGTAAAAGCAGCGGCGACCTGAGTCTGTGGATACAACACTGTAAATGGCGCCAAGCAGCGCACCCTAGTGGCAAACGACCTACCGGAGAATACCGCTCTGGTCACCCCATCACGGGGGAGCCAGAGCGGCATCTCCGTCGCTTTCAGCGGTGGGCGGTCATTCGACCGCACGCTCGCTGTTCAGCCCGTTAAAATGATGACGAAACTATCCAAATAGCTAAGAGGAAACGAGATGAGCACACGCGGCAGTGTAATCTTCACGGGCAGCATCGGCCTCGCCAATGCCGAGGCAGTGTTCCGCGGTTTGGCCGGTTCGGTGGGTTCGCGCGCCAGCCGCTACCCTGATGGGGAAACCCAGGAGCGCACCATGTGGTTCACGTGGCAGGGAGAACTGTTTCAGAAGAACCCCGCATTCGAACTAGGCCGCGAGGTGGAAATGGATTTTGGCGGCATGCATTTCGACGCTCGCCCGTATCTGAAGATCGCTGATGGGGTCGAACCCGGATCAATCGAATTCGAGCCATTGGGCTACGCGAAAGCCGCGGTCCAATCCTATACAATTTTCAAACGCTTACGCGATGAAGGCATAGTCCCCTCCGAAACGCGCTTTCAGGTGGCCCTGCCCACACCGTTAGCAGTTTTGACGGGTCTCGTCGTTGTCGAAGACGGCGCGGCCGTTGAACCTGCTTACGAAGCAGCGATGCTGAAAGACCTCGAAACAATGATCGGGCACATCCCACCACAGGATCTGGCCATCCAGTGGGATGTCTGCACCGAGATCCTGGCGATGGATGGCGGTCCGGAAAAGCTCTACTACGACGACGCATTAACGGGTACGCTCGACCGGATCGAACGCCTGTCGACAGGCATACCCGATGCGGTCGAGCTCGGTATACATCTTTGCTACGGAGATCCTGGCCACAAGCACATAATCGAACCGCCCGATACAAGGAGCGCGGTGTTGCTCAGTAACGGCATCTGTCAACATGTCAGGCGCGAGGTGAACTGGATCCACTTACCAGTGCCGCGCGGACGCGACGACGGTGCCTATTTCGCGCCGTTGAATGACTTGAAACTTAACCCGGAAACGGAACTGTTTCTTGGTCTGATCCACCTCACCGATGGCGTGGAGGGCGCCGCAAGGCGGAGCAGCACTGCCCGACGGTACGTTGCTGATTTCGGCGTCGCCACGGAATGCGGCTTTGGCCGCCGTGATCCTGCGACGATATCGTCTTTATTGGCTCTGCACGCGCAGGTCGCTGACGCCTGATCGCATAGAGCAAAGTGTACCCCCAAGAGCATGCGTCACGGTGCGAAAAACGCACATCAGCCTTCCCAAGCTAAGACCTGTTCCGATGAACAACACTAGTAATGATCCGTAGACATCACCCGTCGCTGGCGCACTTACAGCACAAAGCTAATGCTAGGATGCCCTCATACCTCGCAATGGTGAAAACAGCAGCGAAGCGGATACGATTATGAACATCGATTTTGATGGGGTCTTTGAGCGTAGCCACACCCATTCGGTTAAGTGGGAACTCGCTTATGGTGGCGGTGAACCGCGGCAATGGGATAAAACCAGTCTGTCACACGGCGACGATCGGGTTTTACCGATGTGGATCGCCGACATGGACTTCCTCTGCGCTGAGCCTATCGTTACGGCGATCAAACAGCGTGCGGCTCATCCGGTGTTCGGCTACTCCGACAAAGACCCCTCATATATCGCCGCCGTGCGCGAATGGATGTTGCAGAGACACGCGTGGTCGATCGAACCCGATTGGATCGTCACTACCCCGGGTATCGTCCCAGCAGCATATATGGCGGTACAAGCGCACATCTCGGCTGGCGACAAAGTGCTTATCCAAACACCTGTTTACCATCCTTTCTATCGCGCCGCCGCCGCACAGGGCGGCGAGATAGTCAGCAATCCGCTCACATTCCACGATGGACGCTACCAGATGGATTTTGATGATTTGGCCGCCAAGGCAGCCGACCCACTGGTAAAAATGGCGCTACTGTGCAATCCACACAACCCGGTAGGACGGGTGTGGAACGCGGAGGAGTTGCGTACTTTCGGCGAGATATGCCAGCGCAACGGAGTACTCGTGCTGGCTGACGAGATCCACCATGACATCGTTTTCGCCGGACACAAGTTCATACCCTACGCTGCGCTTGGCGAGAAATACTCCGCCCAGTCACTGACCGGGACCTCCGCTAGCAAATCTTTCAATCTGGCCGGACTACAAACCGCAAATGTCATCATCCCGGACACCGCGTTGCGCAATAGTTTCAAAAACACCATGGCCGATAACGGACTGTTCGGTATGAACCCATTCGGCATCGTCGCAACCGAAGCCGCTTATCGATCCTCGGCGCAGTGGCTAGACGCACTGATTGGATATCTGCAAGACAACATCGCCCTTGTACGTGAATTCTTGCGGGATCGGATCCCCAAACTAAAACTTATCGAACCCGAAGCTACCTACCTATTGTGGATCGACTGCCGAGACACGGGCCTCACCGGCGATGAAATCCATCAACGCACTATGGATGATGCGAAGCTGCATCTCAACAAAGGTGCAATGTTTGGCCCGGAAGGCGCCGGCTTTGAACGCATGAACATCGGCTGTCCACGTTCTGTCGTTAAGCAAGCCTTGGTCCGCCTCGAACGCTGCTTCGGCTAAACAGCGACCGGTGCTGGCGTGCTCACGCGAAATAGTTGATTATCCATGGAAGCGGAGGAACAAAAATGCAGAGAAATCACCTTTTATCAGTCATGGTCGCCAGCGCAGTTGTAATAGTGACCGCATGCACAACACAAACCGATAATCCCGATGTAGCGGATGTACGTTTATATCCGCTGCAATGTGGCATGGTGCGCGCGTTGGACCTCGATGTGTTCTCTGATGGCGGTGAGTATAAAGGTCAGCAACGCGAGCTCGCGGTTTCCTGTTTCCTCATCCGCCACCCGAACGGCGATCTGTTATGGGATACCGGCCTACCGGATTCATTGGCTAAAGAACCCGACGGCGTAACCAACGGGCCGTTCCACGTCTCGGTGAACAAAACCTTGGCGAGCCAACTTAACGAACTCGGCGTAGTCGCCGCAGAGTTGGATTATCTGGCAATTTCACATAGTCATTTCGATCACGCCGGTAACGCTAATGACTACGCCTCCTCCACCTGGGTTTCGGATCCCGCCGAGCGACAGTGGATGTTCTCTGAGGATTCTAAAGAACGCGGTGCACCGATCGAAACGTACAGCGCGCTGAAGGATGCACGAACGCTGGACGTTAGCGTAGATTTAGATCTCTTCGGTGACGGCAGTGTGATGGTCGTACGTACCCCCGGACACACACCCGGGCATCTTGCGCTGCTAGTCAAGTTAGCCAACAGCGGCGCACTGCTGTTAAGTGGGGATCTCTATCATTTGCGCGAAAGTCGAGAGCATCGGCGTGTGCCACGTTTCAACATCGATCGGGAACAAACGCTCGCATCGATGGACAAGTTCGAGGCTTTGGCGAGCGCAAGCGACGCGCGCGTGATCGTACAGCATGATGTTGTAGACATCGACTCGCTCCCGAAATTTCCTGCGTTTTTGGATTAAATGTTCATGGTGTAGAGGGCTCCGGATAAACCGCCACCAAAGATGCTGAGCTTCGCCTTTGGTTCAACCCAACCAACAGAAATTTTGGTAGCCGTTGCGGTGTTGCTGTATAGCGTGGCTGTAGCGCAAGCTGAACCTATCGCTAGCGAAGTACTCGAATCCTGCCG
>CAZBOQ010000178.1:0-3479 GCA_964493555.1 uncultured Gammaproteobacteria bacterium
CACCGGTCCTGCCACGACGATGGCAATTCGTGTCCAGACACCCTGACGGTTAAAAGCTTGTGGAAGTTCGTGTTCGGCGACAGGCCCTTCCCGTTCGTCAAGCATCTTGACGTAACCGCAAGCGGGATGGCGGCAAGCCCAAACAAGGTCAAGTCCTCATTGCCGGCAACCCATTACCCCGCGGCACAGATACGTTTACTGGTTACCATCGACGGGCGCCCGCGCCGCAACGGCCGGCCAAATCCGACTGAGAAACGTAGGCACTTGACGCCGAGCCGTTTCGCCACCCAAAAATGACCAAATTCATGGATGGTGATCAAGCTCCCCAGCACCGCAATAAAGGAAAGAACGGTATGAATGAAGTTCATCAGTAGATAGTTGCCGCTATGGCATCACGGACAAAAATCCGTGCTGCTTCGTCATCGGATAATATTACTTCCAGAGAAGTTGCATCGTGGCCAACTACATCCTGCAGCGCTAGCTCTATAAGTCTGGGTATATCAGTAAATCTGATCCGGCGCTCGAGAAACGCGGCCACGGCGACTTCATTCGCCGCATTTAAAATGGCAGTCGCGGTACCGGCCGCACTAAACGCCTCGCGGGCAAGGCGCAAACAGGGGAAGCGATCTGTATCGGGTGCCTCAAACTCTAGGCGGGCAACTTCCATAAGATCGAGAGGCCCAACCCCAGAACTAATTCGCTCTGGCCACGCGAGAGAATGCGCAATAGGTGTGCGCATATCGGGGTTGCCAAGCTGCGCCAATACGGAACCGTCCACATATGCAACCAGTGAATGGATTACGCTTTGAGGGTGAATGATAACCTCAACCTGGTCTTGCTCAGTGTCGAACAGCCAGCAGGCTTCAATGATCTCTAGCCCCTTGTTCATCATAGTCGCTGAGTCGACCGAAATTTTGGGGCCCATCACCCAGTTTGGGTGCGCGCAAGCCTGCTCCGGCGTGACATCGGACAACTGCGCTTGGGTCAAAGTGCGAAACGGCCCTCCTGACGCGGTCAATAGAATCTTAGTCACGCCAATCCCAGGCAATCCTCGCTCGGCGTTCGCCGGCATGCATTGAAAAAGTGCATTATGTTCGCTATCGATCGGTAGTAACTCTGCGCCATTATCCTGAACCGCATCCATGAACAATTGTCCTGACATGACCAACGATTCCTTGTTGGCAAGCAATAACCGCTTACCAGCCCGAGCGGCTGCTAACGACGGAAACAAGCCTGCGGCACCGACAATCCCGGCCATCACGTATTGGGTTTGCGGCAAGACGCAGACGCTGGCTAGCTCATCTCTACCCGCCAACGCCTCGGTTGTAAGGCCTGCGTTAGTCAACCCTTGCCGTAACTCGTCACCAAGCTCACAGTCTGCAATCACTGCAAACTCCGGCTCCCAGGTGATGCATTGTTCAATCAATCCAGCTACGTTGCGGTTAGCGGTAAGCGCCGTCACGCGATAACGTTCCGGGTGGCGACTCACAACGTCCAGGGTATTGATGCCGATGGTTCCGGTGGAGCCGAGAATGGTAATACCGATCACACCGTCACTCTCAAGCTGAGCAAACCTAGGGCAAAAATCGGTGCTGCCGCCGTCAAACTATCTACTCTATCCAATACACCACCGTGTCCCGGTAACAGAGTTCCACTGTCTTTGAGGCCTGCCGCGCGCTTCAGCAAACTTTCGAACAGATCCCCCAATATCGAAAAACTGACCGTGGTGAGCGCCAGACATAGAAAAACAACCGTGCTGACACCAATGTCGACAAGGGCTGTCGCTACCAGCGCCAAGGCGGCCGAGGCGACGATGCCACCCAACGCACCTTCCCAGGTCTTGGCAGGGCTGATCTTAACGGCTAGGCGTGTTCTTCCCCACTGCCGGCCCACGAAAAACGCGGCAATATCAGCACACCAGATCAAAATCATTAGGATCAGCACAATAACTGGGCCTGCATCCGTGTGGCGATGCAGTTCCACGAGCGCTGCCCACGCCGGAACCAGTACCAACCATCCGAGTAATGCGGTAATAATCGGCGACGGAATAAAGGACCGGACCCCACAACGCTGTGCAACCGCTATCCACACTAGCGCCACACACCACCAGAACGCAGCTACAACCAGAACGTTGGTGATTGCGCTGAAACGGTAAATTCCGATCATCACAATGGCCGTCAACAAAACGTAGCTGATCTTAAGGCGTGGATTGCGGACCCCGCTGAACCCTGTCCACTCCCATGCACCGAGCATGACTGTAACGGCGAGCACCACAGCAAGTGTTTTATTTGATAACACCAGCACGGCGCCACCGAATAGTGTGATCAGCACCAATGCTGTAACAATGCGTTGCGCCAACACCTTACGCTATCACTATCCGCTCGTAAGCGCGATGCACGCTTACAGCACCTTTGTTTTAACTTGTGTGAGATCCGAAACTACGGGTCCAAGTTCCACTCCATGTTGGGATCCCGTCACAATTTCGGCCGCAACCTGAGCTTTCTTTTCCGGAACGTCTCTGACCTGATCGGTGGTACGACCAAAGCGACGTTCACGATTGGTAAAACTGTCGATCGCAAGCTGTAACTGTGTGTCATCGAAATCGGGCCACAAACAGTCGGTAAAATAAAGTTCTGTGTACGCCAGCTGCCAAAGCAAATAGTTGCTAATCCGCTGCTCGCCACCCGAACGTATAAACAAATCGGGCTCCGGAAGCTCGCTGAGCATCACATACTGGTCTATCTTGTCGACCGTCAGCTCCGCTAGCGGCAGCTTTCCATCGCGGACTTCAGCGCAAAGCCGGTGCATCGCTTGGCAAATGTCCCAGCGACCACCGTAGTTCGCGGCGAGCACCAATGTCAAACCGTCATTGCCCGCCGTCAACGCCTCAGATTCCGCAATACATTGCTGCAGCTTATCGATAAATCGGTTCTGATCACCGATCACCCGCAGGCGGACATTATTGGCGTGGAGTTTATGTACCTCTTCCTGCAGCGCTGATAAAAAAAGCTCCATCAGCAATCCGACTTCGCCTGCCGGCCGACGCCAGTTTTCACTGCTGAACGCGAACAGGGTAAGCACTTCTACTCCACGGTTGGCGCAGCCGCTGACGATTTGTCTAACAGCCTCGACCCCCGCCCGGTGGCCAACGATGCGAGGGCTGTGGCGTTGCTTCGCCCATCGGCCATTACCATCCATGATGATCGCAATGTGCCTAGGAAGAGCCATCTATATCTCCATCACTTCCTTTTCCTTCTCAGCAAGCGTGGCATCGATCCTATCGACAAATTTATCGGTTATTCCCTGAATGCGTGTCTCCGCTCGGCGATCATCGTCCTCCGAGATCTCCTTTTCCTTGACCAACTCTTTGAAAGTATGATTTGCGTCGCGACGGATGTTGCGGATCGCAACCCGAGCCTGCTCGGCCTCGTTGCGAACGATCTTCGTCATTTCCTTGCGCCGCTCCTCGGTGAGCGGCG
>CAZBOQ010000179.1:0-14954 GCA_964493555.1 uncultured Gammaproteobacteria bacterium
CCCCGGAGATGCGTGCGGAAAGCGTCTCACTCAACGGTCCACTAAGCGCTCCCTCGAATCGGTGCTGACCATATTCACCACCGGTCGCTTCCACATAACCTTCGACTTCGCGCGTTGGCCTTGCGCTAATCAAATGCACAACTCCGCCCGTAGCATTACGGCCAAACAACGTGCCCTGCGGACCGCGCAACACCTCGATGCGATCAAGGTCAAAAAACGAAAAGCCGACACCCGCCAGAAAAGCGTTGTAGGCACCATCTGAATACACTGCAACCGGTGGCTCGTGAATGTCGGCGAAGTCGAGCTGGCTCGACCCGCGGATAGTGAAAATAGTTGTGGTGCCAGAGCCGTAATCGGTAACCATCAATCCAGGTACTTGCTCGTCTATCTGGGTAGTGTCGTTAAAACCAAGTGCTTGTAACTGATCACCACTAAACGCTGTGACGGAGATACCAACGTCTTGGAGCTGTTGTTCACGTTTTTGCGCCGTCACGACAACTTCCTCTAAGACTTGCGATTGCACCGAAGTCGCTAGAAACGCCAACATCATTGCAACCAAAGATACTAGCCGTAGCCTCATCCCATTTCCCCTTGACAATTCGACGGACATTTAAAGATTTATAGCGAGAACTTTACCCTTATCTCGATTTGATTCCTACCCTAAAAATCGAAATTTTGAAAAACCTGTTGTTTAATCACAACATATTAGTTAACCCACAGGGGCAAAGAACCTGCCGTGTTCTGTCCCGGCTTCGCAGGAATGGTGGTTTACGCTAAAGTATCAGGATCTTACCGACGCCTCATCTGCCAAGCCACATGGAAAATACCACTCCACAATCCAGCATCGACACCCTCACTACGCTATCCGCCTTGATGGTCATCGGCACCTTAGGCATCTCAATTTTCATGATCCTACCGGCAATTGCCATCGCGATGATGGAGGATCTCGGTCGCTCCGAGCAGCAAGTCGGCGTAGTGGGCTTCGCGGGGCTGATAGGGATCGCCTGCGGCTCTATCCTGAATCTCGTTTTAGTCAAGCGATTAGCGCTTCGACGCCTTGCCTACCTGGGACTACTCGGCATGCTGGTGGTTGACTTTGGCACGCTGTTTGTCGATTCACATAATCTCTTTGTAGCAACGCGGTTTGTCAGTGGCCTAGCTGGCGGCATCGCCGTTTCGTTCGCTGCATATGCTCTAGGAAAAACTTCACAAGCGGATCGAAACTTCGGATGGTTCCTTGTCATCCAGGTCAGCTTCGGCATCCTGGCATTGCTGGCACTTCCACGGATAATTACCGCATTCGGCATAGATGGCGTTTTCGCCACCTTATGCATCATTCACCTCATGGCGCTCTTGTTTCTAGCTCCGATGATCCCCAACATCCTGACGAGCGGTGAACGGGGCACCAGCGGGACAAATTCAGCGTTGATTTGGAAATTCTGTGCGACAGTACTGCTGGCAGTCTTATGTTTCTACATGGCGATCGGTGGTTTCTGGACCTACATCGGCCCAATTGGTATCGACGCCGGTTTGAGCCGAGAAGCCACCAGCACCGCATTAGGCGTAGGGCTGGGCGGTGGGCTGGGTGGCGCCTACGCCGCTGCAGCCCTGAACATACGTTTCGGCCGTATCCCACCGGTAGTGTGCGCTATTGGGTTACAACTGACAGCACTATTAATCTTGAGTTCGGGATTCGGGCTCACGAGCTTCACGGTTGCCGCCGTGATTTTCAGTTTCGGCTGGTATATGTATTTCCCCTACATGATGGGATTACTGGCCGCACTCGATCGGGACGGTCGATCGATCGTGATAGCCAACGTCTGCGCGGGCGCAGGGTCTGGATTGGGTCCCTTATTTGCAGCCGCATTCTTAAGCGATGGATTTGCTCCCACCTACATCATCTGCTTTGCGTTTCTAGTCGCCAGCGCTTCTTTCACCATCGCAACGGCTGCGTTAAGCCGCCGCCATTTGAAGGGCACGTCCACCTGACGCTCACTGTGCGAGCGGGGTACGTAAACGGAAACCACCGAGAGCTGATTCGACTGCCGCCGCAGCAGCCAACGCAACCTCTTCCCTATACGGCTGTGCCGCAATCTGTACACCGATGGGTAAACCGTCCTGTTCACCTGCCGGAACCACAGCTACCGGCCCGCCACCGATCGCGAGTGCATGCGTGTAGTTAAAGGCGTTATAGAACGATTCCATCGGTTCGCCGTTCGGGGACTGTTCGTGCAATGGCGCGGGACCACTGGTCACCGGGGTAATCAACACATCAAACTGGTTCAGGAATTGGCGCACACGGGAACGGATGGCGAAGAACCGGCCTTGAACGTCGAAAAACGTGGAGGTGAGTGTGGGATCGGTGAAACCATCCAATAACCCTTGAAATTGCGCAGTATGGCGCCCATCTGCTCCGTCGAGATCACGTCGGGTTCGTACCCCGCCGTCGGCAGCAATCAAATCAAAAAACATCCCCGTCGCCTCGGCGACATCGGGCGGTTCCGTTGGCGTAACAGTGGCACCGGCATCGGCGAGCGCGTCGGCAGCTGCCTTTACCGCATGTCGCGTAGCCTCGCTGACCCGAGCGACGCCATCGTAATCATAGTAACCGACGCTCAACCCTGGCACATCGATCTCACTCGGCTCACCCAAGGGAAACGGTAGCGCATAGGGGTCGACCCAGTCGGGCCCTGAAATGACGGGCAACAGCAACGCCAGATCTTCGACATAACGGCACATCGGTCCGACACACATTAAATCGCGGTAACCAACATCCCGCGTTGCCGGCCAGGTACCTGTGTCAGGGACGCGTCCAACGCTGGGACGCAAACCCACAATGCCGCAGTAATGACTCGGCACCCGGATCGAACCACCGCCGTCGATGCCGATCCCGATGATCGAAGCGTCGGCTCCAAGTAAAGCACCCTCTCCGCCCGAAGAGCCACCAGGTGTCCGATTCGGATCAAGCGGATGAAGGCTTCGGCCAAAAATAGCGTTGTTGCTTTCATAAGAAGATGAGTACTCGGGCAGGTTGGTTTTCGCCACAACGATTGCCCCCGCCGCACGGAGCCGAGCAACGATCGTCGCGTCTCGCTCCGGCACGAAATGCTCGCGCGCATGGGAGCCACCAGTGCAGAGCACACCAGCAACATCGATTGAATCTTTAATCGTAACCGGAAGCCCGAGCAGTGGTGCGCGCTCACCGCGCGCCCGTCGTTTATCAGTAGCTTTCGCCTCAGCCAACCTCGCTTCCGGATTCTGAGCGATCACAGCATGTAACTTTTTATCGGCCGCATCAATACGAGTTACCGTCTGCTCCATCAGTTCAACCGCTGAGATCTCCCCGGCGTCCATGCGACGCAACCATTCGACAGCAGAAGGTAATGGGCCGTTGTTCATTTTAACTATCTCCCAGTTAGAGGATGGTTGAATGGCTCATTTGAAAAAGAATAATGCATCAAAATACCCGAAGAAAATCGCTATCGCTCCCACAAACTGCTCAACGCGCAGATATTCCTGTGACGTTATCCACCGAACATCGACGGGATCCGATGTTTAAGTTATCGCCGCGAGCAAGAAAGGTTCGCCCTTCGTCGGTTCAGTCAGGCAACGCAAAAGCGATGTATTCACCACCAGACTTACGACCCAATTTACCCCCACCGGCAGCGATTACAACAAATTGTTTACCGTTGACAGCATAGATACTTGGGGTCGCAAACCCGCCAGCACTAAGCTCGGCTGTCCATAAGACTCTGCCGTCGTTTTTATCCAACGCCCTTAACTTCTCGTCCATGGTCGCGGCAATAAATATCACGCCGCCCTTCGTGACCACTGGACCGCCATAATTTTCGGTACCGGTAATCGGGATCCCCTTCGCGGTTAGCTCTGCATGTTCGCCGAGAGGGATCTGCCAGGCGATATCACCCACGTCGAGATCGATGGCCGTCAGCGTCCCCCAGGGTGGGCGGATGGCCGGATAGCCCTGCTCATCATAAAACGGAAAATAACCGTCGTGCAGATAACGTGGCGTCGTGACGATGGTTGTTTTGTCCGAGACGCTTTCTTTTCCAGTTTCGGACAACGGCGTATTCAGATAATCTAGCAACAACAACATGTCCTCGAAGCTCAGCTGAGTATTCGCGGGCATACGACCCTTACCGCGGCGAATGATCCCACCGATTTGTGGATACGAAAGCTTTTGTCCAATCCCTTCCAGGCCCGGCATATCTCTGCCGTTGCCGCGCCGATCCAACCCGTGGCAGGCAGCACAATGCGTTCCATATAACGCTACACCTGGATCAACCAACCCAGATTCGATCTTTACCAACTTATACGTCCAGGGTAGTTCCGTTGCATTCACGTAGAGTCGCTGCGTCTCGGGATCCCACGCTGCCCCACCCCATTCAGGGCCTCCGTCGAATCCGGGGAAGAGTATGGTTTCTCGGATGGCACTTGGTGGCACAAACATATGACCATTGCGTAACTGCGCAAGGCGCTGCAATACAAGTTTAGACGCCCGCGGCGAGATGTCGGTGACTTCATCTCGAGTGAAACTCTGGCGTGTGAATGGTGGTGGTCGCAGCGGCACCGGCTGCGTCGGTGAAGAGTGTTCACCGGGAACCTCTGAACGTGGCACCGGCCGTTCCTCGATCGGGAACAGCGGTGCGCCGGTAACCCGGTCGAAGACAAAGACGTAACCAGTCTTGGTAACTTGCGCGACGGCATCTATCTCAGCACCGTCTCGTTCTATCGTAATCAGATTCGGTGCGGCAGGCAGATCACGATCCCACAAATCGTGATGGACGGTTTGAAAATGCCAACGCCGCTTGCCGGTTGCCGCGTCCAATGCGATAAGAGTGTTCGCAAACAAGTTGTCACCATGGCGATCACCGCCGTAAAAATCGTAAGCTGCAGAGCCCGTCGGCACGAACACAATGCCGCGCTCGGTATCAACGCTCATCGCCGCCCAAGCGTTAGCACCGCCACTGCGCTGCCACGCATCTTCGGGCCAAGTGTCGTAACCAAACTCACCCGGATGCGGGATAGTATGGAACACCCAGGCTAGTTCCCCAGTGATGATATTGAACGCACGTATATGTCCCGGCGCGGCAGCAGGTGTTTCACCAACCCGGGAGCCCAGGATGATCAAGTCCCGATAGATCGCGCCCGGTGAGGTAGCATCAACCTGCAGCGTGCGTGGATCTCTTTCAAACCCGGTGCGAAGATCGACCCGACCGTACGCGCCGAAACTTGTGATCGGTTCACCGGTTTTGGCGTTCAGCGCGTACAGATACGTGCCCGCAGTAAACAGGATCCTTTCATTTTCGCCTTTGCGCCAGTAGGTGACGCCGCGATTAACACCCTGACCACCGTCTTCACCGTTATAGGGATCGAATTTCCATCGTTCGGCGCCGGTTGCTGCTTCCAAGGCAAAGACCTTAAGCTTTGGTGTCGTGCCGTACAACACACCATCTACAATGATGGGATTACATTGGATCTGCGAATTTTTCGGATCGGCGTCCCCGGTCTCGTAACGCCACGCGACCTTGAGCTTGTCGACGTTACCAGTGTTTATTTGCTCCAGTGACGAATACTGCGTGCGGCCTGGATCACCGCCAAAAGTCTCCCACTTCGAATCCGAATATTTGGCCGCCAAGACCTGCGCCGGAACCAAGGCAAGAAAACCAACCAGCATTTGGCAAAACAGATGCATCGCTCACAACTGTAATTTGTAAGTGACCACTGCGACTGCAAACTCATCGCCGATATCATTGGTCACGGACACCTCACCGGTGCACAGGGTGCCGCCACGACGGCGCACCGTTGCGGTGGCGGTCAAGCTGTCAGTGACGGCAAGACGCAGAAAATTGATTGTGAAATTCACCGTTGCGCCGCGCGAATCCCGATCAGCATCAGGATGCGCCCAGAACGCACACGTGGCAGCCAGATCCACCAATGAAGCAATAGCACCTCCGTTGACACGGCCGATCCCTAAATACTCGTGATACGGCATTCGCAACACGGCGCGGTCCCTATCGACCTCGACCAATTCCAGATCCAAGTGCCCTGCGAACTGTTCGCGTTCCATCAATCGTTCGACGACTTCAAACACATTCACTCTCCATAGCGTTGCCGGTATGCGGTCACTGCGGATTCGAAACATTCAATCGGCGCGCGTACCACGCCGGCACCGATCTGGCCGCCGTCGCGGCCCGCAATACCGATGTCCATAACAGGCAGAACGCCCGTCTCCACGACGCGAAAGATGTCGATCCCGGTCGGCGTACCGCGGTAACCGAGATACGGGATCCGATAATCGGGATTCTCACCGACTGTGATCGAATAAAGCTCTACATTACGGTCCACCATCGCTGCAGGTGATCCGCCCTGGTATTGCTGTAAGGGAAATGCAGCAGCCTGCGCAAAACCGCCTAAACCAATGGTTTCGGTAATAGGGCTCTCCCCACCCATCCAGGTGATCTCCTCTTCCGTGTGCCCATCAAACAATTTGGCATCGATACTCGCGTGCGGCCCGAGAAACCATTCATCGTCGAGACCACTTACGCGGATCGCGAAGTTATTACAATTGAACGCCATCGCCGTCACCACGCTTGATCCTTCAATACCATGTGCAGCGTCGGCGGTCGCTTTGGCGGCCGCCATCGACAAACGCAGAAAGAAATAATGATCCGCGGTAAGCGCTTCCAACGCCTGTCTCACTGCATCCTCTCCATCCACAGAGAGCGACAGCAGTGCAGGAAAGAGTTCCCGGGTAAACAGTAAGGCTGCCGCTGTGCTACGACTGTGCAATTCATCGCCCATATGCAATGCACGGCGCATGATAGGTTTCAACGGGATCCCATGGCTTTTCTGCAATGCGTCGCTGATTACCGGCGCGATGAGGTCCTGGACTAGCAGCAAGCGCTCGTGCACGCCCTCGTCGTACACGCCATAATTTAAACGACGCGGGTTGGTACCTTCGTACATGTTGCAATAGCCGATATTTCCGTGCTCCCGATTCTCAACCAGGAACACCGGCATCGATGCCGTATAAATACCGGCAAGCGAACCAACGCAACCGTAGTCGTGGCAAGCATCGACCTGGATTTCACCTGCTCCCAGTGCGCGTTCAGCCTCGCCACGGTTGGGGGCAAGGCCCTCGTACAGCGCACCACCAATAATGGCATCGCGTTGTCCTCCTCCATACTCGCTCCACATCGTAGGCGGCCCGGAAGTAAGGATAGTCTCCCGACGCAACCCAGGAAGCACTTCAAGAGCCGGGCGCAAACCAATGAGAACAGGGTCGGCAGTGGTGAGGCATTCGAACGCGGTGCGGTTCGCCGCTTCTCGTTCGTTAGGCACCCAATAAAACCTTAATCTGATAATTGATCATGTGGTGAATGGTGTGCTCGTAGACCGACATCCTGCCGGGTTTATAGGCGCGCGATCTAAATCCCTTTTGTAAGGACTGGACCATTTCATTGTCTTCCTGTGCTACTAGCTTTTCGAAGTCAGCGTAAACTTCGAGCTTTGCTTGGAGCTCCGGATCATCGAAATGATCCTTATGGAAAGTCGTTAGGAAAATTATTCTGGTCTTATCTGCATTTACTGGCCAGGCGTTCCACATAAAAACGCTATCCCAGCGACAAAAAAACATGATGTTGGGGTTGATGTGGGCAATGGCGGCCGACGTTGCCGGTTGCCCGTCCCAGCAGGGCAGACCGCCGAATCGCGATTCACCATCAGGGGTCATCACCCCGCCATCGAATTCGGTATAAAACTTACCGTTTTCTAATAGTTCTGGTTGGTAGTTATCGACATCGACGGCCGAACCGAAGGTATCGGCATGCAGCACCCGCAGATGATAGACGTCCTGGAAGTTCTCAACGACAGTTTTCCAATTACATTGCAGCTCAAACTCCCATTTGTTACCGAGCCGGCAATCTTCGGCATGAATGAAAGCCAACCGATCTCTCACGCTTCCAAGGAAACTAGGCAGATCCTGACCCGCGTCGTCAAAGCAAACGAACACCCACCCCTGCCAGTCGTCGACCCTTAACGGCTGCAAACGACAATGCTCCAGCACGAATCCACTTGATTCCTCCATGTGCGGTGCGCTTTTGAGGTGACCGTCCAAATCGTAAACCCATCCGTGGTATGGGCAACTAAACATTTTTTTGTTGCCCTGTCCCGACGCCACAGCGACACCCCGATGCGCGCAGACGTTAGAGAACGCCCGCAAAACGCCTTCGGTGTTACGAGCAACGATGATTGGTTCGCCGAGAACGTCGAAGGTCAGGTAATCACCCGGAAGTGCGATCTCCTCGACTCGCCCGACACATAACCAGTCACGCATGAAAAAGCATTCCTTTTCTTGGCGCAGGATTTCCGGATCTGTGTACAGGTTGCCGCTCACATGGCGGGCTTCGCGCAACGGAGCCTTGATCGCGCCTAACCCGGCATCGGCGTCATTTACAGCCTGAGACATATGGCTACCTCCCTGTCTGTTGACTGCGATAGTAAGCGCTAAACTCAAGGGATTTCCAGCACAATTTGAGCTATATTTCTACATTGCCAACGTGGACAGAAAACGAATGAGTGGCTCGAAGGAAACCCAGGATACTCTGGCCCAGCAGGGCGTGGATTACTGCCTCGCTACCTATGTTGATGTGCACGGCATTCCCAAGGGCAAAGCCGTACCGATAGATCACTTCGATCGCATGATGAACGGCTCAGAGTTGTTCACTGGAGCCGCACTGGACGGGCTTGGTCAAGGTCCACAGGATGATGAGTTGGCCGTGTACCCCGATCCGGACGCAGTCACCGTGCTCCCCTGGCGACCGAACGTCGCATGGGCACCTGGCAATCTCAAATACCACAACCAACCCTGGCCGATGTGCTCGCGCACAGTACTCTCCCGGCAGCTCGAACGTGCCGCCAACATGGGTTTCAAATTTCAACTCGGTATCGAGGCTGAGATCTTTCTGGTACAACGCGAAGACCATCGTATTGTACCCGCCAATCTCCTCGATACGTTGCCGAAAGCCGCGTATGACGTCGTCACATTGCTCGAAAACCTCGAGTGGCTGGACGAGATGGTCGAGCATATGAATCGCCTTGGCTGGGAAGTACATTCATTCGATCACGAAGACGCCAACAGCCAGTTCGAATTCGATTTCGCCTATGCCGATGCCCTGACCATGGCCGATCGCTACGTGTTGTGGCGGCTGATGACCAAGGAGGTATCGCGCAACCATGGTTTCGAGGCAACTTTTATGCCCAAGCCCTATGCCGATCGCACCGGCAGTGGTGCACATTTCAACATGTCATTTACCTCACTTGAAACTGGCGAGAATGTGTTCGGAAACACAACGGATAAAAGGGGCTGCGGTTTGTCCAGGCTCGCGTACCAGTTTGTTGCCGGGATCTTAAAACACGCTCCAGCGATCGTAGCCACCACATGTCCGTCGGTGAACTCGTACAAACGACTGGTCAAGACCGGCTCGATGACCGGGTACACTTGGGCACCAATTTTCATCTCCTACGGGGCGAACAACCGCACCCATATGATGCGCGTGCCCATGGTAAGACCGGAGATTGAAGTCGATGGACATGCGGGGGTCAATTTGTCTACCGCGCGGGTAGAATGCCGAGCAGCTGACTCATGTATGAATCCCTACCTCGTTGCGGCAATGATGCTGGCCGCAGGACTCGAAGGTATCGAACAGGAGCTTGATCCCGGTGATCCAATCGGCGTGAATATGTACGAGCTTAGTACGCAGGAACTCAGTGATCGCGGCGTAAAACAGTTACCACGAACATTACTGGAAGCAGTTGAGGCCTTCACGGCGGATAGCCTTGCTGTCGACGTAATGGGACAAGATCTCGCCCAATCGTTCATAGACTTAAAAACCGCTGAATGGTGGGACTTTCACAACAGTATTTCGACGTGGGAACTCGACAATTACCTGACAAAGTACTAGAAGTAATAATAGTCAGGTTGAGTGTTGAACCTTAAACACGCTTGGGAGAAGCCAATGGCCGTTGTTGAAGACAAAATGATATTGAATCAGGCAAAAACCGAATTCGCCAAAACACTGGCACCGCTCGATGAGGCCTCCACGCTGCCACCTTGGACCTACACGTCGCAGGAATTTTTCGACCTTGAAATGGAGAGGATCTTTACCAAGGAATGGTTGAACGTCGGTCGCATCGACGAAGTGCCTAATCCCGGTGACTACTACACCATAACGCTACTCAATGAACCGCTGGTCGTATGTCGCGATGAAGACGGCGACATTCAGGTTATGTCGACGGTCTGCCGACATCGAGCGGCAGAAGTCGTCGAGTCCGGAAGCGGCAATCTGAAGCACTTTACCTGTGGCTACCATCTTTGGACATATTCGCTCAAGGGTAATCTCATCAGTACCCCCGCGATGGAAAACAGCAAGAATTTCGACATGAGCGAAATCTGTCTACCCAGACTAAAGGTCGAGATCTGGGAGGGCTTCATCTACGTTAATTTCGACCCGGATGCCGCACCACTGGCACCGAGACTCGCAAGCGTTTCTGAACACCTCAAAAACTACCGACTCGGCGATCTGCGCTGCCGGATCCTTGAAGAGCGCGACTGTCCATTCAACTGGAAATTAATGTTGGACAACTTCATGGAGTTTTATCATGTCGGCGGTCTGCATGCGGGATCGCACGATCCTATGCCGATGCATCTATCACAGGCTGAAGATTACAACCCCAACTACGTACATTCCTGGGGTTCCATACCCGAAGATCGGGGGACGCTGTGGAGCGTGACTGGCGTTGACGCTACGATCCCCATCTTCGAGGGATTGAGTCCAGAAGAACTGAAAATGGGGCAGTTCTGGCTAATCTTTCCCCACACGTTGATGTTCCTGTCAGCCGAAATGGTCGGGTATTACCGCGTGCTGCCCGTCGCTCCGAATAGAACCGATTTGCGTATTTATTGTATGTACCGCCCGGAAGCCTTCAAAGAGAAAAACTTTGAAGTGCGCGCTCAGGTGGCTGAGGATTGCCTGGCATTTATCAACAGCCTGGATATGTGGGCGTGCGATTCCATGCAGCGCGGCTATCAAGGACCAATGATGCAGCAGAGCCATCATCAAGGCCGCCTGAGTACTTACGACAAACCCTGTCACAACATCGCGCGGTATGTCCTGGAAAAAGTGCATAACGCGAGGTCATCCGCGTAAGAAATTCGAACGAAACAGGTCGAATCTCGGAGGTTACCATCGGAGCGATCCATGTGGACTGGTGGATGTTCTCCGTAATTTCAAACCTGCCCCCTGGATTGCTAGCTACGGTGTCTAAGCTCACTCCCGTGCCGAATCGCCACGACACGCTTGCATTCACAAATTGCGCCGCCTGACATCATCTTGCCCATGTTCTCGAAAGTACGCTGAACCTTCTTACCGACCAGCGCTATCCCCAAACCTCGTGCGCCACGTCAATAACGAATTTTAATTTCTTCCACTGCTCATCTTCGGTCAAAATATTACCCTCCTCGGTCGAGGCAAAACCACATTGAGGGCTTAGGCAGAGCTGATCGCGGTTAGCATACTGAGCAGCCTCATCGATCCGTTGCTTGATCACATTAGCGGATTCCAACTCACCAGACTTCGAAGTCACAAGGCCCAGCACCACGCGCTTATTCCCTTTCGGCAAAAACCGTAATGGTTCGAAACCACCAGCACGGTCAGTGTCGTACTCGAGAAAATATCCGTCGTAGTTGCACTCCTCTAACAGGACCTTCGCAACCGGTTCGTAACCGCCCTCCGAGATCCAACTTGATCGAAAATTACCGCGGCACACGTGAGTGGTCACCACCATGTCGTCAGGTTTGTCTGCCAAAGCATGATTAATCATGTCACGATAGATCGCGGGTAAGTGATCCGGGTCATCACCGCGTGCTCGCGCCGCTTCGCACTCCTTTTCCGAGCATAGATAGGCCCATACCGTGTCATCCAATTGCAAATAACGACAACCGGCGGCGTAGAACGCCACCACTGCTTTGCGAAAGGCCTCCGCGCAGTCCGCAAAAAACTCCTCCATATCGGGATAAACATCCTTGTTGACCGCTTGACGCCCGGAGCGAAAATGCAAAACAGCAGGCGCGGGAATGGTCATCTTTGGTGTAACGCTGGACACCTCATTGAGGAAGCGAAAATGATCGAGCATCGGATGGTCATCCCTGAAGTCAACTTTGTCGTCAATCTGCAGCCTTATCTGCTTGGTTTGCACTCCCGTAAATTGGATCCCTTCCTTGGCGGCCACTTGATCGACACCCTGTAAAGCCCCGAGAAAATCAAAATGCCACCAAGAGCGTCGAAACTCACCGTCGCTCACGACCTGCATGCCGAGCCCTTCCTGTCGAGCAACGGCGTCACGAATGCATTGCTCCTCGACCGACCGCAAACCCTCGGCGTCCAATTTGCCTGCTTCTCGCTCACTGCGTGCCGTTTTCAGTTTCTCTGGGCGCAATAAACTGCCGACTTGCTCGGCGCGAAATGGTCGTGTGTTTTCAGCCATGAATTACCCTCCCCGAATGCACAGATGATAGCAAAATCAGTCTGATACTTGGTTTATGAGCGGACTCAAACGGTTTACCGCAACCGTTTCGTAGCTTCATTGAACACTGAACTATAGCCCAATGGCTACGCGGGTTTCCGTCTTGCACAGGTGTCATAACCCTGCCTGAACAACGACTCACCGAACAGCTTCCGGACCGACACCGCCGTAGCCACTACTCGCCCAAAGCTAGCGATCGTCGAACGACCTACATACTTCTGCGGCGATTTCGAAAGAGCGCAGGCGCTCGGCGTGATCGTAAATGTGACCAGTGATCATCAGTTCGTCCGGTTTGATAGTTGTGATGAATCGACGAAGCTTTTCACTCACTGTCTCGGGTGCACCCACCATCGAATAGCGTAGCGCGCTATCGACGTTGTGTCTCTCGGCTGGCGTGCAGAAGTCGTCGATACTGTCCAACGGCGGTTGCACCGGCCCAGGCTTACCTCGACGCAAATTAATGAATTGCTGCTGCAGTGACGTGAATAGGCGTTCGCCCTGATAATCGGTATCAGCAGCAAAGATATTAATTCCGACCATGGCATGTGGACTATCGAGTTGCGCCGATGGCTGAAAGTTCTCACGGTAGACCTCGATTGCTGCCAGTAAGGTATCGGGTGCAAAGTGCGAGGCAAATGCGTAGGGAAGTCCCAATGCGGCTGCCAGCTGCGCACCAAACAGACTTGATCCCAGGATCCAGATCGGCACATTAAGGCCGGCGCCTGGAACCGCCCGCACTTTCTGACCTTGTTCGACCGGACCAAACAGCGTTTGAAGCTCTACGACATCTTGCGGAAAGCGTTCGGCATTGGTCATCAGATCTCGCCGCAATGCCTGTGCGGTGCGCATATCGGTGCCGGGTGCGCGGCCCAAACCCAAATCGATCCGGCCCGGGTAGAGTGATTCCAAAGTGCCAAACTGCTCGGCGATAACCAATGGCGAGTGGTTCGGCAGCATAATACCACCGGAGCCGACCCGGATCGTCTCGGTACCGCCAGCCACGTGACCGATTACAACGGCGGTCGCCGCGCTTGCGATACCCGTCATGTTGTGGTGTTCGGCCAGCCAGTAGCGCCGATATCCCCAGCCCTCTGCATGCTGCGCGAGATCGAGCGTATTTCTAAATGCGTGTGCCGCACTGGCGCCCTGCACGATCGGCGCAAGATCCAACAGCGAATAGGGGATCAACGCTTACCCCGGAACAAACGATGCGACATTTTTCTTGTGTGACTCAGGGATACTCAACCACGAACTCGTCCGATAAGTCCAACGGCTTCGGGTTTGTGTGCCAATATTTCCTCGTCTGACAAACCGTCGACTTCGTGCGGAAAAACCAACCATTGATCGGTGGTTTGAACGAAATAGTCTGGCACAATTTCAGTTTCGTTATTGTCGGGTTTATACCAGGCGACGGCAGTTCTAATGTCGCTGGGCACCTCATCTTGTGCACGATGGCGGATTTCTGCAATCACCGACTTTATCGTAACACCTGTATCAAACACATCGTCAACGAGCAGTAACTGATCAGTAGGTTTGAGATTCTCAATCACATAATCCAGACCGTGTATCCGGATCTTGGACGAACGCTGCTCAATACCGTCATACAGCGAGGTGCGGATAGGAATGTGATCGGTCTCTATGCCGAGCACGCTCAGCATTTCTTGGATTACGATCCCTACAGGGGTCCCGCCGCGCCATATCGCTACCATGAAGCTCGGGCGGAACCCGCTGTCAATTATAGTTCGCCCTAGTGTGAACGAATCTTCCAGGAGTTCCTGCGCAGATATGTATCTTTTTTCGATCAACCACTTAACCCCATACGGACTGCACCGCCCCTGAGATAGCGCTGACGGCGTTCGGCTGTGGATCATATGCGATTTCAACTATGATCTAGTAAATACTCCTCGCCAGGAATACGCAACATGAAACTAGGTCTGATACAGCCCGTCCCCCACACGCTGGCGGATGGCCCTATGGAGAACGCCTTCGACGAGAACTACAGGATCATCGCGCGCGAAGGAACCACAGTAGATTCGCTATGGTTAATAGATGGTTACAGTGAACCGACGTATATGTGGACGGAAACCTACAACGCCATTGAAGGCGTGAAAATGGCTTACCGCGCCTCGAAACAAGGCTATGACGGTGTCGTGATCGGCTGTACGCAGGACCCTGGCTTGATTGAAGCCAGATCGATAGTCGATATCCCGGTGACAGCAGTTACTGAATCGTCTGTTTCTATAGCTTCCACCCTTGGTAAAAAGTTTTCTTTCATTTGTTTGTTACCATCAGAGGGCGCGTCAATCGAGGACCGGATCCGCCGCTATGGCATGAATGACCGCTTGGCCAGC
>CAZBOQ010000180.1:0-10346 GCA_964493555.1 uncultured Gammaproteobacteria bacterium
GGGCGCGCAGAGCATACAACGCTGAGTCGCTTACGGTGTTGATACAAACTGCATCGAAGCCTTCGGCTTCCGCTGCCATGCCGGCCTCCAGTACGATCATTTCCATGATGCTCATGTCGTAATAACTGTTGGCCAATGTCATCAGTCGTTTAGATCCGACGAATTCGCAGCTGAAACCAGACCGTACGAACTCCGGTGGGATCTGAGCTTCGATCATTTCTCGTGTGTGTTCGTTTAGTGGGGTCGGGAAGATGACTTTAATCCGTTTGTCGGGCATCTGTGATCTCCAGGTTTTGCGTCGAAGCGATAGGTTATAATGCCAAAAACGGCAGCAGTTTACAGTTGTCTATCCGAGGTCCGTAATGATGCTCGAACTTTATACGCATCCCCAGTCTCCATGTGCGCAGAAAGTGCGGATCGTGCTGGCTGAAAAAGGACTCGACTGGGCCAAGCACCATATCAGCTTGCCGGACAAAGAAAACCTCGCGCCCGACTATCTGAAACTTAATCCGCTGGGGGTGGTTCCGACGCTGGTTGACGATGATAAACCTGTTATTGAATCATCCATCATCTGCGAATATCTGGACGATCGTTACCCTGAGCCGCGGTTGCGACCAAATGATCCTCACCAGATTGCCGATATGCGATTCTGGATGAAACATATTGATAACAAATTGCATCCATCGTGCGGTGCCTTGCAGTGGCCACTCTTAATGCGGCCTGGGCTAATGGCAATGTCGAAAGAAAAGCGTGAGGAGATGTTAGCCAAGGTCGTTGAGAAGCCGCGTAGAGAGCGCCAGCGCCGTTTGGTCCAACATGGGCTTGATGCGCCCGATATCAAAGACGCGGTGCTAACTTACAAAAAGACGATAGAGGACATGGAGAGGGCACTGGCCGAAACCACATGGCTTGTAAGCGACGCATTTTCGCTCGCGGATGCGGCAATGGCGCCGTACTTTCAGACGCTTTATCAGTTTGGATGGAGTGAGATTTATCTGACCGCGCCTGGTGTTGCGGATTGGTACCAACGCTGTGTAGAACGTCGATCCTACAAAAGTGCGGTGGCGGCGGATTTCAGTGAGGAGAAATTGGCCGAATTGCGTGAGGTCGGTAGGCCAGGTTGGCTCAAAATCCAACAGCATCTGGCCGCGTCATAAATGCTGTAAAGCGACGACTATTTCTCTATCGCCTCACTATTGTAATAAATCCGAGTTTGCCAGCTGTCGGTTTGAGAAATGTACTTTCTAGTTAATCGACTATAACTGAGGAGACCAGTGCTTCCACATGACCGTTTGGGAACCGTGGGCTGAGTTTGTAGTCGAGGTATCCTCCGAGGAGGCAGGCTACCCATTAAGTTAGGGGATTGTGACTTTTGATTCGTAGCTCCTCAACATGCGGAGCAGCATGGTGTTCAATCAACGACTGCTTCATGAGCCTGGATGCGCGGGCGTGTCAATGCGCCACCGTCCAGTTTAAGGACGCTGTCGGCGTTGAGGAGATGTTTTTGAACGGCTTCAACGTACAGTCGATCCCCAAGAGAGGATGATGGCTCAGTCGCAAAGAAACATAACGTTCTTTTCGGATGTGTGTGGCTACGGTGATAACGGTTTTCAATACTTATCCCACTCGGGCTCTGGACTGCAGTGATCTACGAGAAAGTCAATGAATACCCTGACCTTTGCGGAGAGATGCGCACGGCTCATATAGACGACATAAATTGCCGTATCTGCGCGTAAGTAGTTATCCAACAGTGCAACCAGTTTGCCTGCGCGGAGATCGTCTGCAACCATGAAGGTCGGTACCAATCCGATACCAAGGTGTGCAAGCATCAGTTCGCGGATCATCCACCCGGTGTTGGTGCGCAGGCGTCCGTTAACATGTACGGTTTGCGGTCGTTTATCGACCTCGAAGTGCCACCCTAGTCGTGTATCCATCCTGTACTCGTAGCCGATGCATTCGTGTTCGCGTAATTCGTCTGGAACCGCAGGCGAGCCATTATCTTTCAGATATTGTGGAGAGGCGCACACAACATGACGGCAAGGGGAAAGTTTGTGCGCAATCATTGTTGAGTCCGGGAGCGCACCGATTCGGATGGCAACATCGTAGTTTTCCGTGATCAAATCAATGGTGCGGTCGGTGAAGTTCCATTCGAGCCGCAACCCTGGATACTGCTTGGCGAAATTTGCGATCGCGCTGCTCAAGTGGAGTCGCGAAAAATCAGCCGACGCGCTAATCCTCAGTGTTCCTTGGGGTTCATCCTGCAATTCATGAACACCGGTTTCGGCACGGTCCACTTGGGTGATAATGGCGACGCTTTGTTCGTAAAAGGACTTGCCCGGTTCGGTCAGGGCCAGGGTACGTGTGGTACGCTGGATCAGACGTGCGCCGAGGCGGTTCTCGAGGTTTTTTATCTGTTTGCTAATCGCCGAGGGAGAAACATTAAGTTCGCGGGCAGCTTCCGAGAGACTTGCGGTTTCCACAGTCTTTACAAAGGCTTGCATCTCTTCAAATTTCGCCATATCGGATGCTCTCTATTTGTGCCAAATCAGCATAAGTAAAATTCATATTAGCGTTTTTTTCAACTAAAAAGCGTTTTATAATTAGGCCACGCCGGACCTGCTGTGCAAGGAGAGAGCTATGAGCGAGTACACCCATCCGATTAAAGGCCTTCATCACAACGCCTATGCGTGTCGCGATATGGAGGAAACGCGCAAGTTTTATGAAGATCTTTTAGGTTTGCGTATGACCACCGCTTTTGAATTACAGGCAACTAAAACGGGTAGGGCTGTGAAGGCAATTCACGCTTTCTTCGAAATGAACGATCATTCTTTTCTCGCCTTCTTCGAGGTTCCCGGTGCGTTTGACGAAGAGCGCTTCGAAGATAAATCAGATTTCGATATTCATATTGCACTAGAGGTAGGCGACAAAGACACTTTGTTGGAATTTCTAGAAAAGGGTAATAGTGCTGGCATCGACATGCGCGGCCCCAGTGATCACGGTTTCTGTCACTCCATTTATTTTCGGGATCCGAACGGGTATGTCATCGAGCTAACTGCTAAGGATGAGAATTACGATGCGGCCATGGAGAACGATATTCCCATCGCGCACGATGTGTTAGCGCGTTGGCAGGCCACCAAGAACGAACCAATCGAACAGCCCGCTTAAAACCAACATACTTACAACAAATCGAGGAGATCGTCTAAAATGGCGAAGCCAACACTACACCAATTGTCCATCTCGCCAACTTGTCAGCGTGTATTCGCAATGCTGGCAGCCAAAGATATCGATCATGACCGGGTCGATGTAGACATCAGTCAGAAAGAGCGCCCGGACGATTTTAACAAGATCTCACCGTTCGGTAAGGTTCCGGTTCTCGAACATGACGGACATGTGTTGCTTGAATCGGTAAGCATCTGTTATTTCATCGAGGACATGTGGCCGGATAAGCCGATGTTGTCTAGTGAGCCCCACGAGCGAGCTTATGCACGCCAGTGGATTCAGTATGCCGATCGCGAACTGATGGATCGCGATGCGCAGTTCGTTCATATAGAACGCGATCATGACCGCAAGGTCGCAATCTGTCGGCAAATATTCGATGTGCTTGTACACCTCGATCGTGAGTTGCAGGGTAACAATGCGTACTTTTTGGGCGATCAGCTGTCAATGGTCGACTGTGTAATCGCGCCGACACTGAACAACATCCCGGTGTGGTCCAAACTGATCAACGACGAGAAGCTTGCCACCTATAAAAACGTTCAAGCATATACGGAACGTTTACGGGCAGATCCTGTGTTGGCGGAACATATTTTTGCCGTTCCTGATGAAGTTTATGAGGGCTTTTTCGGTGCGGTTTTGGTTAATGGCGCCACCTTTCCGTAAGGAATCTTTATGAAATTCAGCATGTTTTACCTGACCTCGTTTCACGAGGAGACGCATAAAGATGCCGCGACCATGTATCAGCAGATATATGAACAGGTTGACCTTGCTGAAAGCATTGGTTTCGAAAAAGTGTGGATGCCGGAGCATCATCTTACCGACTATGGCGGCGATGTGCCGGCACCCTTGCTGATGCTTGGCGCGCTGGCTCAGCGCACTTCTCGCATCAAGCTCGGCACCGGCGGCGTGGCGCTGCCTTTGCACAGACCGCTGGAACTCGCTGAACAACTCGCCATGGTCGATGTGATGTCTAACGGCCGGTTAGAGATCGGTATGGTGCGGGCCTTTCTCGATTACGAGTATGCAGCCTATAACGTCGACATGGGTGAGAGCCGCGAGCGTTTCAACGAGGGGCATCAGATTATTCGTGGACTCTTCGAGCACGAACGCTTCTCCTATGATGGTAAGTTTACTAGGCTTGATGATGTCCAGTTGCGGCCGCGCCCCATCCAGCGCAAACCGCGCATGGTATTGGGTACGATAATGACCGAGGAGTCATTTAGATATGCTGGGCACAATGGCCTCGACTTGATGGTCGTCCCTTATCTTTTACCATTCGATTTCGTTAAAGGGATGCTCGACGTATATCGAAGTGCACTGGTGGAGGCGGGTTACACGGTCGAAGATTTTAACATCATGTCGCATTTCTTCTACTATGGGCATGCCGATGCGGCTTTGGCTAAAGAAAGGCCGCGCCGGAGTCTCATGAATTATCTCGGATCTGTGCGTGATGCGGTCTCGGGGGATCGCTGGTCGAAGGACTACAAAGGCTATGAGGGCATCGTCAAGAAAGTGGATGCGCTGATGGATTACGAGATGATGTTCAAGGAGCGTTCGTTGTACGGGCATCCCGAGATTTTTCATCGACGGGTGGAGGAAATCGCTGCAGCGGGAATCACCGAGATTGGTCTTATGCCGAGCATGCCAGGGATGCCACACGACAAGGTGATGGAAACTTTGGAATTTTTCGGCAATGAACTACTCCCGGAATACCAAGCGTCAGATCCCCTGCGCGCGACTGCTTGAACCAAATCCCGCGGGGGATCCGCCGAACGAGGCAAAGGCCGTGCGAGGGCGTAGGTTCCTGAGCCTAGGTAGGATTCAAGCGTACAACCGGAATAGGATGAGAGCGCTAAAACCCGCCCGATCTATTTCGTCCCTACGTAAGGAATGCCCTCCTCAATCGTCTCCCACATATAGTTGGCCGCTGGCTCCTCCATTTCCTCAAGCAGATGTCCGACGACGCCCGCCGCTCGGGAAATTAGGATAATGCCGCGCATGATCTCAGGCGGCAATCCGGCTTCTGCCAACACGGCGCCCATACCGGCGCTGGCATTGATAATCAGTTTTTTACCAAGCTCGTTGTTTATTGCCTCACCGAGCATATACATCGCTTTTATGTAGTTGCCCGTGGCGCCCGCATCCATGGCAATCTGCTCGAGTCGCGTGACCCGCGGATCGCCGTTCTTGTGGATCGGATGTCCGTAACCCGGTAATGGTCTTCGTGCCTCCCTAAAGCGCTTTGCGATCGCCGAGGCGACACCTTCTCGCTCACCTTCATCGGCTTCCACGATTTCCCGCAAAAGAATAGCGCAATCACCCGATGTTCCGGCAAAGCGACTGCCGACGCCCAGGATGCCAGCAGCTACCGCGCCTTGCAACGCTTCGGGCGCACCAAAGAAAGTTTGACGGGCGGAGATTGCCGATGGCGTGAGCCCGTGTTCCATAATCGTTACTAGGACCGCATCGACGATGGTGGTTTGCATCGCCGTGGGGGGCTGCTTCAGCATGTGAAAGAGAGTCATCTCGGTAAATGTCATATGGCCGATAAGTTCGTTGCAAAGATCTTTACCGCGGATGACAATTCGGTCAGCGTCGGACCAACAGAGATGAGTTACCGGGTTTGGGTTTTTATGCATAATTATGCTCCAGCGAAACTTGACTACGAATGTTTTGATTCACAATTATAGAGGTAGTCAACGCAATTGGACTAGTCCGCGCGGGGACGGAACAGTATAGTGAAGCGATTATGAAGATTGTTCAGTTTTCGAAACTCGGAGTACCACACGAAGTGTGTGAATGCGTCACGGTTCCGGATCCAGGACCGCCAGCTGCCGACGAAATTCTAGTGGAGCTTGAGGCTTGTCCGATCAACCCCGCTGATATGTTAAACGTCTCTGGTCGCTATGCAAATAAACCGGATCTACCTGGTAGAGCGGGCAACGAAGGCGTAGGTCGTGTACTGGCCGTTGGCGCAGACGTAGATGTGTTGGTAGTCGGCGATCGCGTTATGATGCCAGCGCGCGAGAATTGGGTTGAACGGCGCCTCGTGGGTGCAAAAACGGCAATCAAGTTGCCGTCCGATGGTGACGTTTTTCAACTGTCATTGCTGCGGATCTGTCCTGCCACCGCGTCATTACTATTGAGCGAGATGGTGACTCTGGATGAAGGTGACTGGTTGGTACAGAACGCTGCGAATTCTGCGGTGGGAAGACTATTGATCCAAATGGCGCAGGAAAAAGGGATTCGGACCGTCAACGTCGTTCGCCGTGACGGTGTGGCGGACTCTTTACACACACTGGGTGCCGATCTAGTCATTCTGGACGGGAATGATCTGGCTGAGCGAGTGCGCGCGAAGATCGGTGATGGACACGTCGCGTTAGCGGTAGATGCGGTTTCCGGTGATGCCACTATGCGTATGGCGAAATGTCTCACGGATGGCGGTATGTTAGTAAATCACGGCCTTCTCTCTGGCGATCCGGTAAAGGTGGATTACCACGAGTTAGTATTCCGTGGGATTACAGTACGCGGTTTTTGGTTGAGCAAGGAACTGCAGCGCATCGGAGTCACTAAAACCGTTGCACTCTACCGAAGCTTGGCTGAGCGTGTCGTAGGGGGTGAATTACATACCGAAGTAGAAGCTAGCTACTCGTTGAGCGATGCGAAGGTTGCATTAGAACACGCCAGCCGCGAGGCGCGTGGTGGTAAGATAATTTTTTCGATCAGCAATTACGGAGAGTCGCGTGATTAAAATCGCGATGAGAGTCTTGACAGCCGTAAGCGTCGCGACATTTCTGCTTGGGACTCCAGCATGCACCTCTATCACCCGTGAGAGCGTTTCACCGGGAGCAAGACTAGTCAGTGTGCAGTTGGTAAAGATGGGGTTGACCAAGCAACGCTTTCGTGTGGCCGTGTTATTGAACAACCCGAACGATCACCCGCTCGACATTCGAAGGGCTGAGGCAAAGCTCGAGATAAACGACGCTGAGTTTGTTAGTGGCGTGACACAAGCCGAAGTGCAGCTACCTGCAAATGGTGAAGCGCTTGTTGAGATAGATGCCAGTAGCAAATTAGCTAATGTCTTGAGTCAGCTCGGTACGATTATGAAGGCACAATCTGTGCGCTATCGGATCTCTGGAACGCTACGACTGGATAACATAGTCGTACCGATCCCGTTCGCCCATTCGGAAGAGGTCGCGCTCAAGGATATTCTGAGGTAGTTGTGGCTAAACCATACGTTCGCGGCCGCTCCATGGATCTTTTATACGTGTTTTTGCGATACTTTTTTGAGACAGAGTACCTTCATTTCGGCTATTGGGATGAGGGCGTAGCGCTTAAATTTGCAAATCTGAAAAAAGCACAGCGTCGTTACGTTGATGAGGTATTCAAACTCATTCCAGACGATGTCGAGTCGATTCTCGATGTAGGTTGTGGCTCCGGAGCAATGGCGGCGGAGCTGTTGGAAGCGGGCTATCGAGTCGATTGCGTATGCCCGCCCAGCCTGCTGAGCGCAGAGGCGAAAAAAAAACTTGCTACCAAAGCTACAGTCTTTGAACAACGGTTTGAGGAGTTAGAGACCGACACACGCTATGACTTGATCCTATTCAGCGAAAGCTTTCAATTTGTCGAACTCTACAGTGGCTTCAATCAATGTAAACGGTACGGACAAAAATATGTCCTCATTGCTGACATATTCCGCAGAGACATGCCCCAGCGTGGGCCGATCGGAGGCGGGCACAAGTACGCAGAATTTAAAAAGGTATGCGCATTGACGAAAATCGATGAGATCGACATAACGCGTTTTGTGGCGCCAGGAATCGATTTAGAAGTAGATGCTATGCGCAATTTCCTGCAGCCATTGCTGAAAGTGGTCGACCGAATTGCTACGCAAAAAAATCGATTCATGTACAGAATTTTCCGCATTTTGAATCGACGCGGCATTGCGCGGGCACGCAAGCGCTACTTGGATAACGACAGACGTAGCGCAGCAGCGTTTGAAAAGTACAAAACCTACAAGATCATGCTGTTTAAGTTGTAGTTATTTATTTTTTGTCCTTACGCAATCTGGTCGACGAATAGCCATACGGCGTCTTTTACTTTTTGTTGGAACTGGCCTGCGACTTTTTCTACGGCTTCAGAAGCAGCGTCTTTGCCTAATTGGTCGAAGTCGGTAACCCTGATAATTTCCATGTGTGAGTAAGGCGGTTCGCCGTCGGCCCCCATCATGCCTACGGTTTTTACTAGGTTGTATTCGGTGACGCTGTCGAGTTTGCTGACCACTGGGATGTCGTTTTCCTTCATCCAGGTCTGAAATTCCTGCTCATCTTCCTCGGCGTTCAGATTAAATAGCGCGACCATGAATTTATTCATTGCTGTTCTCCTTGGTAGGCGATACTGTCGTCGAATAAAGTGAGTAATATTTAATTGTAGCTCCATCAGGTGAAACCGGCCACGTACGCTTACACCGAGAGTGCGTGGCTGGCTGAGCATCGTGCATCTTTTATTGATGAAATCACGGTTTCGCGGGTCCTCGATGTTGGTGACGAAAAGCACCGTCAAGTTGAGGATTGAACTGCGTTGTCGTGCGTAGATGTTTACCGCCACGTTGGATTTCCGCTGGGCTTGTAACGAAAACGCTAGATCTTCATGTGGCTTGGTAAAATTTGAGCCGAGTTCGACGGTTCGCCGCGATACCGGTCCAGCAGAGCGTTTCCTTCAGTCCAGTAAAATAGTGCCACTGACGATTTTACCCAGGGTATCGACGTACAGCGTATGTTCAAGCGCTAGCACGCGCTGGGCGAGGGAGGTCGGTGTGTCACCAGGTTTCACTGGTACGCTCTGTTGTGCCAAGATTGGCCCTCGGTCATATTCATCATCGACCACATGAACTGTTACACCGGATTGCGTTTCGCCGGCGGCAAGCACGGCTTCATGGACGTGCATACCGTACATGCCTCGCCCACCGTATTTAGGTAGCAGCGCGGGATGGATGTTGAGTACTTTGCCTGCAAAAGCAGTAAGGGTTAGCCGGCCAAGTTTTTTCATATAGCCGGCGAGCACCACGATATCGACATTGTTGTTCTGGAGTGCATCTCGGATTGCCGCATCGAGCGTATCAGTTTCTGGGTGATGGGCCGTGCTGAGATGGTGGTGTGGGATACCCTCCTCGACGGCACGTCGCAACGCACCCGAATCGCGATTGTTGCTTATAACCACCGCTGGCGACGCCGCCAGTCGTCCGTCTTTACACGCGTCGATGACGCATTGCATGTTGCTGCCACGGTGCGACGCCAGGAAGCCCAGCCGGATCATAGTGGTAAAAAAAGAGAAGCCTCCCGAAGGAGGCTTCTATTGCTATGCTTCATTACGTAGCCCTGTCGCTCGTTACGCCATACCTGCTCCGGAGAACAGACTTTCGCGCGGCTCCTGGCGCACTTTGGCTTGCGCGATCACGGCGGGGTCGACCTGAAATTTCAAGGAATGATCGGGCCCGACTCCTTCATCGCGAATGCACTCAGGCAGGTTGTCATCAGCAGAGGTAAAGCCAGCCTTGTCATTGAACCGCCATTCGTCGGTGAGGCATTGCCAACCGAGATCGGCGATCTCTTCACGGGAATACTCGCCGCCGTACAGCGCGCCGTAGAACCCACGGACCTCATCCAGAGTCGGTTGCATGAATGAACAAAAGCCAGAGGAATCGACCACTGCGTTGATGATCTGAACTTCTTGGGACGCCGCAACTGCGTCTTCGTCGCTTTGATTGGGCACGATTACGAATCCCGCTGTGTGATCAGCGCCCATGGCGGAAGTGGCGTACGTTATCCCGGCAGATTTCAGTGGCCGCGGATCCCACGCAGGCAACGCTTGGCCTTTGCCGTGAGGGATGCGATGGTGTTTACGTTTGGTACCAACATGTAGTGCGCCGTTGCCGACGTCCTGACCGCCTTCAGTCTGCTGATCGATGGACTTCAATAGCGCTTTGGCACCTTCCGCATCACCCCATTCCATGCCGCCGGAATCCATCAGCACGGCAAGTGCGGCGCCGGTCTCGATGGTGTCGAGGCCGAGCTCGTCGCATAGCCGGTCAAGGTCCGCGACATCTTCCCAGTTATTGATATCACAACAGGAGC
>CAZBOQ010000181.1:0-2931 GCA_964493555.1 uncultured Gammaproteobacteria bacterium
CGGGTTCTATCCGATGCTAACAGAGGGGCGCACTGCAATTTCGCAGATTGGGGAGTTTGTGCAGGGGAAATGGGATAGCTGAGACTAATGCCTTCACCTCTAGTGCAATTGCACTGGCGAGACCGTCTGCTATAGGATTACCACAGCCAAGCTCAGAAGGAACTATGCGCAACTTACCGTTCGTCGGATTGGTCGGTACTCCGCCCCAGGATTTTCACCCTACGCGATTAGCAGGAGCGCAGGGCTCTCTAACCTAAATGGTTCAGGCTGCGACGGCGCCGCGGTCTTCAGACAGAATGGCTCCCGCTTCTGGCACCACCGGTTCCAATTCCAGCGCTTTCAACATCTGATAGGTCGTACATGCGGCTGTCGACACCACCGGCAACCCTGTTTTCTGTTGTGCCACTTCCAGTGCAGGAAGTGATGGCATTTGTACACAGGCGGATAATACAACGACGTCGGCACCGGAATAGTCCAGTTTATCCAGGTCATCCAACAACGCCATCGGATTGCGGCGACCGACCTCCAGATTGTCGGGGATCTCTAGGGCAATCCTATCGGTAACCGTGATACCTTCAGATTCAATATAGCCGACGACCAAGTCCGTTAAGGCCTGCATGTATGGACAGATGACCGCGACCCGCTTCGCGCCCATCTCCTGCAAGCCCTCCACCAAGGCTCCAGCACTGGTGACAACGGGCACTGTGTAACCATCGCTGCACGCCACATCAGCTAGTTTGCTCTCTGATTCACGGTGGTAGCCCAGCCCCATAGACATAATGGCAACCAAACAAGCGTAGCCCATAACATCGACTTGGGCGTCGGCTAACTCGACTGCGCAACGCAGCGACTCAGCGTCCATGGATTCGAGTTCTTCCTTAGTAACCTTCTTCATGCGCATACGCGACGAATGAAACGTGAAGTGCTCGGGCCGAACTGCCTCGCGGGCACGCAGCATCGCTGGTATCTCTGTTTCCATAGTGATGTTAGAGCTCGGCACGATCTGTCCAATCCGTAACGCTCTGGCCATCAATCAGTCTCCCCGCTCGAGCATCGCACGAAGTACACGCTCACTGGTTGCCGGTATCTTCTTGACTGAAGCACCTCCGGTCGCATTGCGCACTGCATTAACGATCGCTGGCGCGACGCCTACAAGCGCGATTTCGCCAATACCTTTGGCGCCGAACGGACCGGTTTCTTCGGGCTGTTCCAGTACGATCGGGTGTATTTCAAACGGTACATCCATTGATCCGGGGATTTTGTAATCCATCATCGAGGGGTTTACCAGACGTCCGTCGTCCCACAACATTTCTTCAAACAGCGCATAGCCTAACCCTTGCGCGACTGCGCCGTGGATCTGCCCATCACAGGAACCTGGATTCAGCGCCCGACCAACATCGTGCGCCGCCCAAAAATTAAGTACCTCAACCTTGCCCGACGCCTCGTCCACTTCTACCTCAGCAATATGCGCACCGAAGCAGAACACGCCAATCGCGTCAAAAACGAAACCATTCATTAAGGTACGTTTGGGATCGAACGGTTCACCAGGAAACTTCCAGCTATGGGTCGCCATAATCGGGCCACCATCGACGAACAGGGAAAATCCAGCAATATCAGCAAAACCCAATTTCGCTTCGGGCACGCCTTTAATCCCGATCACCCCGCCAACACCCAGCTCGAGATCGCCTTCATCGCACTCGAGCATTTTCGCGGCCTTCTCGAACATCAATTCGCGCACGCGTTCAGCCGCCTCGGTGACGGCTTTACCACAGGTATACGTAATACGGCTCGCAGAGGTCTGGAAATCGTACGGTGACGAGTCGGTATCCGGGCCGCCGTACTTCACCTGATCCAACGACAAGCCCAGTGTACCCGCCGCGATCTGCGCTAGCACCGTATGCTGGCCGGCGCCGATATCGACGGCACCGGTATTCAAAGTCGCAGTGCCGTCCTCATTCAACCTGACCATGGCACTGGATGACATCAACGCGGAAATATGCGACATGCCTGCCACACCGATGCCACGACGTTTTCCGGGCGGTGCCGACAAGCCACCTATCTTGTGATTCCAGCCAGATTCTACTCGCGCAGCCTCGAGACAATCGGCTAGCGAACCAACCTCCACGCGTTGCCCACCCAACCAATGCTCACCAGTTTTCAGGGCATTTTTGAGGCGCAGTTGCAGTGGGTCCATGCCTATCTTCTCCGCGACTTCATCCAACTGTGATTCCGCAGCGAAACTAGCCTGCGGATTACCAAACCCGCGAAAGGCACTAGCTTTCAACTTGTTGGTATAGACCGCCCAGGTCTCGGTGTTAATGTTAGGAATACGGTACGGACCGCGGGAGAAAAACGCCGTGACCGTTGCAACCTCCGGCCCCTCATCGGCATAGGCGCCGCTATCCAAGTAAAACTTACCTTCACGCGCAATCAACGTACCGTCCTTCTTGGCACCGGTACGCATATAAATCTTGCATGGATGGCGCGACTTGGTGGTCATCATGTCTTCTTCGCGGGTCAGGGTGTACTTGACGGGCCGCTTGGTAGCGCGTGACAACAACACCGAGATAGGCTGATGCGTGAGGTCACATTTGCCGCCGAAACCACCACCAACTTTCGGGGAGATGACCCGCACATCAGACATCGGCATGCACAAGGATTCAGCAACCAACGCTTGAACGCGGAACACGCTTTGTTGTGATGACCAGATCGTGACCTTGCCGGTTCGATCATAACTCGAGATTGTCGAGCAAGGTTCCATGTACATGTGCTCCTGCGCCGGCGTTTCGTAAACACCCTCAACGATGACGTCGCACTCATTCCACGCAGTCTCCGGGTCGCCTTCCTTATACTGCGTATAGGACATGGCATTCGGGTGCTCCGGCATTTCGAAAACAGCGGCATAGCTCGAGCGCTCCTCGTGCAGTACCG
>CAZBOQ010000182.1:0-9233 GCA_964493555.1 uncultured Gammaproteobacteria bacterium
GCTCTCTACCTTACCGCCTGCTGCTTCAATCGCTGCACGCGCGCCAGCCGTGGCTCTAAGACCTTTCAAGGTAACCGAGCGCCCGATCGCACCCGAGGCGATCACTTTCACTTGCTGAATTCTGTGACCTATGAGGCGCGCACCGCGTAAGATGGTCATATCGATCACGTCGACATCCAAGCAATCAAGTTCACCGAGCGTAATCTGCGCCGATCTGTAGGCAGTGAATGATTTGAAACCGTATTTCGGCAAACGCCGTTGTAAGGGCATCTGCCCACCCTCAAAACCGGGTCTATGTGAACTGCCCGAGCGAGATTTCTGCCCCTTGTTGCCCCGTCCACCAGTCTTGCCATTCACGGAACCAATACCGCGCCCTACCCTGACCCAGGCGCGTTTTGCACCGGTCGCAGGTTTTAAAGTGTTGAGTCGCATCACCATCACGCCTCCTCAACACTCAACAGATAAGAGACGTGCTCCATCATGCCGCGGTTTGCTGGAGTGTCGAGCACTTGCACTGTATGCCCTATGCGACGTAAGCCCAAGCCTCTCACACAAGCTCGGTGCTTGGGCAAACGTCCAGTGGTGCTACGCACCAGGGTCACTTTAATGTGTTTACCTTCTACCATTTGTCAGCCTAGAATTTCCTCAACTGTTTTGCCGCGTTTTGCCGCAATCGTCTCGGGATTCACCATATTCTCCAACGCGCTGATCGTCGCCCGCACGACATTAGTCGGATTGGTCGTACCTATGCATTTTGCTAGCACGTCGTGCACGCCCAAAACCTCGAAAACCGCACGCATCGCGCCACCGGCAATAATGCCAGTCCCCTCCGAGGCAGGCTGCATATAGACCCGTGCTGCGCCGTGGCGTCCGACTATCGAGTGTTGCAAAGTAGTACCCTTCAACGCGATGGTTCGCATATCCTTGCGCGCCGCTTCCATCGCTTTTTGGATAGCCACCGGAACTTCACGTGCCTTGCCTCGACCGAAACCAACACTGCCTTCTCCGTCACCCACGACGGTAAGCGCCGTGAAGCCAAAAATACGTCCGCCCTTCACAACCTTGGCTACCCGGTTTACCGCTATCAGCTTCTCCAGCAAGCCTTCCGAGTCGTCGTTCATCCTTGGTCCAGCCATAGTCCGTTCCCACCTACCTAAAATTTCAGCCCGTTTTCACGAGCCGCGTCCGCGAGTGCTTTGATTCGACCGTGATATTTAAACCCTGATCGGTCGAAGGCAACCTGCTCTATACCGGCCGCTTTGCCCCGCTCAGCGATAGTTTTCCCAACCGTCTTCGCAGCCTCGACGTTTCCGCCTTGGCCTGATTCAGTGCGGAAATCCTTCTCTAGCGACGACGCATATGCGACGACTCTCGCTTCTCCGCTCGCCATTATCTGCGCGTAGATATGCTTAGGCGTCTTGTGCACTGTAAGCCGGGGCACAAGCAACTCCCGGATCTTTATTCGGGCTCGTTTAGCACGGCGCAGTCTACTTAGTTTTTTATTCATAATTACGCTGTCTTCTTAGCTTCCTTGCGCAACACATATTCGTCAAAATAACGCACACCCTTACCCTTATAAGGCTCCGGTGGACGGTAGGCTCTGATCTCCGATGCTACCTGGCCCACTCGCTGTTTGTTAATGCCCTTAATCACGAGTTCGGTTTGGCTCGGTGTCTCAACAGATATGTCATCCGGGATCGGGTACTCCACTGGATGGGAGAACCCCAAACTTAAGTCTAGCGTTTTGCCCTTCACCTCGGCTCGATAGCCAACCCCGATAATCTGCAATTTTCGTTCAAACCCAGCGGACACTCCTGTTACCATGTTGCTCAAAACCGCTCGTGCGGTTCCCGCTTGGGCCGTCGCTTGTTTACTTTTCTCTCGCGCGAAGATCTTGATCTCGCCGTCCGCCACCTTAATCCCTACTAGGGCATGAAGGTCGTGCAGCAAAACACCCTTGTGCCCTTTGATCTCTACCGTCTGACCATTTACACCGACTTCCACGCCTTGCGGGACGGCGATTGGATTGTTAGCGATACGCGACATCAATCGACCTCTAAAGTACGGTGCAAAGCACTTCGCCACCTAGTCCAAGAGCGCGCGCTGCACGATCCGTCATCACTCCCTTGGAAGTCGAAATTATCGCAATACCAAGTCCGGCATTCACCATGGGCAGAGCGTCCTTACGTTTATAAACTCGCAAACCTGGCCTGCTCACACGATTGATGGTCTCGATTACCGGCTTGCCATCGTAGTATTTAAGATCGATGTTAAGTACTGATTTACCGCTAGCTTCGTCAAGCTGGTACGCTTCTATATACCCCTCCTGCCTCAGCACCTCGGCGATCGCGACCTTTTTAGTCGACGCGGGCATGCTGACCGCTTTTTTACTGGCCGATTGGCCGTTTCGGACTCTTGTGAGCATATCGGCAATGGGGTCATGCATACTCATCGGACAGTCCTCACCAGCTGGCCTTTACCAAGCCTGGCACATCGCCACGCATCGCTGCTTCACGCAATTTATTTCTGCCGAGACCGAATTTTCGATAAAATCCGTGCGCCCTGCCGGTGAGACGGCATCTATTACGCATTCTGATCGGATTAGCATCGCGCGGCAGCTTCTGCAACCGCTGTTGCGCGTCTCTGCGCACTTCATCATCCGTGCCTGGATTGCGAATCAGCTCCTTCAATTCAGCTCTTTTTTCCGCAAATCGCTCCACCATGCGTTTTCGCTTGTTCTCGCGATTGATCATTGATTTCTTCGCCATGAGCTTCGACCTCTACCCTCGCTATGAGCGAAGGGGAAAATTAAACGCCTCGAGCAACGCCCTACCCTGCTCGTCGCTCTTTGCACTGGTAGTTAGCGTAATATCCATCCCTCGAACCATATCTATCTTGTCGTAATCGATTCCGGGAAGATGATCTGTTCTTTCACTCCCAAGCTGTAGCTGCCCCGACCATCAAATGCACCACCACTCAACCCTCGAAAGTCCCTGATCCGCGGAATAGCCACATTGACAAGGCGATCGATAAACTCATACATACGTTCTCGTCGCAACGTCACCTTGCAGCCAACCGGCCAGTCTTCTCGCACCTTAAAATTCGCGATCGATTTCTTAGCTTTGGTTATCACCGGTTTCTGACCAGCGATCAGGCTCAGATCACTCAGCGCATGTTCAATGACTTTGCGATCAGCAATTGCTTCACCCACGCCCATGTTTAAGGTCACCTTAGTGAACTTGGGAACCTCCATCACGCTTTTAAATCCGAAGCGCTGTTGCAGATCCTTGACAACCGTGTTTTGGTAATAATCTTTTAGTCTAGACATGATGCCGACCGCCGCTAAACGTCAACCACTTCGTCGTTTGATTTGAAGTAGCGGACTTTACGTCCGTCTTCAAGCCGCCTGATACCCACGCGGTCAGGCTTATTCGTAATCGGGTTGAACAAAGCGACGTTAGAGATGTGAATCGACGTCTCCTTGTCCACGATCCCGCCAGCAACGTCGGCTTGAGGATTCGGCTTGGTGTGCCGCTTAACCATATTGATACCCTCAACGCTCACCCGCTCATCAAAAACGTTCAACACCGTTCCGCGCTTGCCAGCATCTTTGCCACACACCACGATCACTTCATCACCTTTCTTAATCTTGTTCATCGCAAGTCCGTGCGCTACAGCACCTCCGGAGCAAGCGAAATAATTCGCATAAAACGTTCGCTGCGCAACTCTCGAGTCACGGGTCCAAAAATTCTCGTCCCGATCGGTTGCAATTGCTTGTCAAGCAACACCGCAGCGTTTCCGTCAAAACGGATCAGCGACCCATCCGAGCGGCGCACGCCCTTACGCGTGCGCACAACTACTGCTTCGAAAATCTCGCCCTTCTTAACCTTTCCCCGCGGAATAGCCTCTTTAACAGTAACTTTTATAATGTCACCGATGTTGGCATAGCGGCTCTTGGAACCGCCCAAAACCTTGATACACATCAATCTACGCGCACCACTATTATCGGCTGCATCCAGCATCGATTGCATCTGTATCACAGCACTACCCCCCGATTCGCACTCAAGCCTCTTCGGCCCGTTCAATAATCTTCTGCAAACGCCAAGATTTATGCTTGGAGATGGGTGCGCACTCTTCGACAGCGACAACATCACCCGGCTTGCATTCATTGTCGGCATCGTGAGCAAGCAGCTTGGTCGAGCGACGCAAATGCTTTCTATATATAGGATGCTCAGTATAACGCTCAACCCGAACGGAAATAGTGCACTCCATTTTGTTGCTTACAACTTCACCAATCAACGTGCGCTTAAGTTTTGACTCAGTACTCATTCGCTTGTGCCCAGTGCGTTTTTCTCATGCATGATTGTCCTGATGCGCGCGATATTTCGCCTGACAGCTTTTAGATCACTGTGACGAACAAGTTGACCCGAACCTTTCTGCATGCGGAGGTTAAATTGCTCGCGCAGCAATTCCTCGAGATGTGTTTGCAACTCCTCGTCAGACTTCTCGCGAAGTTCTTGAGCGTGCACTACAACACTGTCCTTGTCGCGAACGCTGTTTTCATTGGTAACTTGGCTGACGCAAGCCTAAATGCCTTGCGTGCAACGTCTTCGGGCACACCTGCCATCTCGTATAAAACCCGCCCGGGTTTAATCTCAGCAACCCAATATTCGACGTTGCCCTTGCCTTTGCCTTGGCGTACTTCCAACGGTTTCTTGGTAATAGGTTTGTCTGGAAATACCCGTATCCAAACCTTACCACCGCGTTTTACATAGCGGGTTATTGCTCGTCTGGCGGCCTCTATCTGGCGGGCTGTCAATCGCCCCCGTCCGGTCGCCTGCAATCCGAACTCACCAAAATTAACCCGACAACCGGTGGTCGCGAGCCCTCGGTTTCTGCCCTTTTGCTGCTTCCTGAATTTTGTTTGTTTTGGTTGTAACACGCGCTCTGTTTACGACGGCTGCGACGCTGATGCTGCCTCAGCGGCCGTTTCCTCTTCAACGTTTTTGACGCCGGCTAGTATTTCACCTTTAAAAATCCAAACCTTTACGCCGATCACTCCATAGGTGGTTCTCGCCTCGGCCGTTCCGTAGTCGATATCCGCGCGTAGCGTGTGCAACGGCACCCGACCTTCCCGGTACCACTCGGAACGGGCAATTTCCGCACCGTTTAGCCGTCCTGCCACATTGATCCTGATACCTTGCGCGCCGAGGCGCATAGCGTTCGAAACCGTCCTTTTCATGGCACGGCGGAACATGATCCTCCGTTCCAATTGATTGGCAACGCTTTCAGCGACTAAATGCGCGTCGAGCTCGGGCTTACGGATCTCCTCAACGCTGATGTGCGCTGGGATCCCCATGATCCTAGTAACCTCGGTACGGAGCTTATCGATATCTTCGCCTTTCTTACCGATGACGATACCGGGTCTCGCAGTGTGTATGACGATCCGAGCGTTATCTGCTGGACGCTCGATTTGAATATGACTGACCGATGCGTGAGCCAGCTTGGCACGCAGATAGTCGCGCACCTGCAAATCCGCATAGAGATATTCTGCGTAGTTCTTGCCTTCTGCATACCACTTGGAAGACCAATCCTTGACAATCCCCAAGCGGATGCCAATCGGATGTACTTTTTGCCCCATGCTAGCTACTCCACCTCACTGACCAAGACGGTCACGTGACTACTGCGTTTCAATATACGTGCGCCTCGGCCTTTCGCACGTGCGCGATAACGAGCGACAAACGGACCAGGATCGATATGCACAGCTGTAACTTTCAATGCGTCTATGTCCGCGGCGTCGTTGTGCTCGGCGTTCGCGATCGCCGACTCTAATACTTTCTTGATGATTGCTGCGGCTTTTTTAGTGCTGAAATTGAGCAAATCCAGCGCTTTGTCTGCCGGTAGGCCACGGATCTGGTTTGCCACCAGACGCGCCTTCTGCGGAGAGATCCGCATGTATTTTGCTATAGCTTTCGTGCTCACAAGACCTTTCCCTATCCCTTAGCCTTACGATCAGCCGCATGACCACGAAACGTTCGGGTATGCGCGAATTCCCCAAGCTTGTGTCCGACCATATTTTCCGTCACAAAAACCGGCACATGCTGGCGGCCGTTATGTACACCAATCGTCAAACCAACCATGCTCGGTATCACCATAGAACGGCTGGACCACGTTTTAATCGGGCGCTTATCGTTGTTTTGAACCGCCCGATCCACTTTGGCCACCAGATGATGATCTATGAACGGTCCCTTTTTTATTGAACGTGGCATTGGTTCAAATCCTTACGTTTAGCGGGTCTTACTACGCCGCCGCACAATCATGTTCGAAGTCCGCTTGTTGCGGCGCGTCTTATAACCTTTGGTCGGCTGTCCCCACGGGGATACCGGATGGCGGCCACCAGATGAGCGGCCTTCGCCGCCACCATGTGGATGGTCGACCGGGTTCATGGCCGCCCCGCGCACCGTTGGGCGGATGCCGCGCCACCGCTTGGCCCCTGCTTTGCCTAAAGACCTTAGCGAGTGTTCAGAATTACCAACCTCTCCGATGGTCGCGCGGCACTCGACGGGGAATCGCCGCATTTCGCCGGAGCGCAACCGCAGCGTCGCCTGCCCGCCATCTCGTGCCATGAGCTGCAGCGCAGCACCGGCACTACGTCCCACCTGCGCCCCCTTACCGGGCTTCATTTCCACGCAATGTACGATCGTTCCCATTGGAATATTCCGCAGCGCCAGACAGTTGCCAATCGCGATGGGCGCATCATTGCCTGACTGCACGATCTGACCTATGTGCGCACCTTTGGGCGCAATTATGTAGCGCCGATCGCCATCGCGGTAAAGTAACAGAGCGATATGGGCACTACGGTTCGGATCGTATTCAATGCGTTCTACCTTAGCAGGTATCCCGTCCTTGGTACGTTTAAAATCAACAATCCGGTAACGGCGTTTATGCCCACCACCCCGATGGCGAACAGTAATTCGACCATGGTTATTGCGCCCCGCAGTCTTGGTTTGCTTCTCAATAAGCTTGCGCTGGGGTTCTCCCTTATGTAACTCAGGTGTTACCACCTTCACTAGGCCGCGACGACCCGGAGATGTTGGTTTTACTTTAACAACCGCCATATCCGTCTACTCCGTGCCCGCGTAATCAATATCAAAGCCCGGCTTGAGGCTCACATAGGCTTTGCGTTTGTGAGGTCTCCGCCCTGGAGACTGGCGAAACATCTTTCTTTTACCCTTGACATTACAGACCTGTACAGAGTCCACCTCGACATGAAACATCAGCTCCACGGCTTTCCTGATATCACGCTTATTCGCGTCACGTGCAACTTCGAAGACGAATTGGTTGTTCTTGTCACCGATCTGATGAGACTTCTCCGAAATAATCGGTGCAAGTAGCACGTTCATAAGCTTATGTTTGGCCGCCGAGGGATTCATACCAGCCGGGCTTCTAGCTTTTCGACTGCCAACTTCGTAATCACTATCCGATCGAAACGGACGAGTTCCACTGGCGTAACCTGGTCCACGTGGCACACATCCAGGTGCGGAAGATTACGCGCCGCCAGATATAAGTTGTCATCGTGCACATCGCTCACCAAAAGCCCCTTTTCCACACCGAGGTTCTTCAAAACCGTAAGCAACTCTCTAGTCTTGGGCGAACGAATCGAAATTGCATCGACAACCGCAAGGCGATCGGTGCGTACCAGTTCTGAGATTATCGAACGTACCGCCCCACGATACATCTTGCGATTTATTTTTTGGCTGAAACTTCGAGGCTGCGCTGCAAAGGTGACGCCACCGCCTCGCCAGATTGGATTACGTGAGCTACCAACGCGTGCGCGGCCTGAACCTTTTTGCCTCCACGGTTTAGCGCCACCGCCGCTTACTGCCCCGCGCGATTTCTGTGCCTTGGTACCCTGACGCTGCCTCGCTAGATAGGCGATTACCACCTGATGGATCAAAGGTTCATTAAAACTCGCCGCGAAGATGGCGTCTTCGACCGTCATCGATCCGCCGGGATCCACTCCGATGGTTAAAACATCTAGATTCATTGCGCCGCCTTTGTTACGCGCGTTGTAGGTTTTATTACCAACCTGCCACCTTTAGCGCCCGGCACAGCACCACGGATCAAAAGCAGATTTCGTTCTTCATCGACACGCACTACTTCGAGGTTTTGTACGGTGCGTCGGACATTACCTAATTGTCCGGCCATGCGTTTACCTTTATGTACTTTTCCAGGAGTTTGGCACTGACCAGTGGAGCCAGGTTTGCGGTGCGCCAGCGAATTGCCATGCGTCGCATCACCTGATTTAAAATGATGGCGTTTAATGGTTCCAGCATAGCCTTTACCAATGGTCACACCGGTCACATCAACACGCTGCCCGGCGGCAAACAATGTGGCCTTCAACTCATCGCCAATACTAAAATCCATATTTCCTTGATTGTTTTTGTCATTCAAACGGAATTCATGCAATCGGTTTCCACTTTCGAGGTTTGCCTTTGCATAAATGCCCGTCATCGGTTTATTGATGCGATTTCTATGCTGATGGCCCGCTGAGATCTGTACCGCATGATAACCGTCCGAGTCAGTACTCTTCAGTTGTGTCACACGATTCGAAAGAATTTCAACGACGCTCACAGGGACGGATTCTCCGTGCTCCGTAAAAACACGCGTCATTCCACATTTATGTCCTACCAGACCGAGTGACATACCCTTTCCCTTTCCCTTTCCCTTCGAGTTATCTAGTTGAGCTTGATCTGAACATCGACGCCGGCAGCAAGATCGAGCTTCATCAACGCATCGACAGTTTTGTCGGTGGGATTGACGATATCGAGCAAACGTTTGTGTGTGCGAATCTCATATTGATCTCGCGCGTCCTTGTTGACATGCGGCGAAATCAGCACGGTATAGCGCTCCTTCTTGGTCGGCAATGGTATTGGACCCTTGACACGCGCACCCGTGCGCTTGGCCGTTTCGACAATCTCTCGTGTTGACTGATCGATCAACCGATGGTCAAAGGCCTTTAACCGAATCCTGATTATTTGCTCATTCATGCTAACTAATCGAGTCCCTTACCGCTTAATTTGAGCGGACCTATTCAATGATCTTCGCGACAACGCCCGCACCAACCGTGCGACCGCCCTCTCTAATCGCGAATCGTAAGCCGTCTTCCATCGCGATCGGATTGATCAATTTCACCGTCATCTTCACGTTGTCACCCGGCATCACCATCTCCA
>CAZBOQ010000183.1:0-5282 GCA_964493555.1 uncultured Gammaproteobacteria bacterium
CAGCGGTCCTGTTCTTTGCTGTACCACCAATTCTGCTCATCACGCAGCGAATAAACCTTTGCCGTATCGGCCTGATAAAATTCGATCTTTACTGTAATAACCGCTTCGTTCTTATCCTGAATAATGAGTTTATCAACCACGTCATATGAGGTAAGACGAATATCTTCAAGCGCGTCCAAATCTAATGGCTTGACTTGGCCTTCACGCACCACGATATAGCGCGACGCCGCCTCATATTCTTGCCACCTCAGCAGCTTCCCGAACATCTTATGGCTTTCTTCCAATGAACTGATTTGCCTTTCGTTCTGTGCTCGTTGGCAACCAACGAGAAAAGAAACCAAGAGCACCACGCCTACCAAATACCTGCGCGAACCAGCAGTCGTCATCACGAAACCTCGCCATAGGAATCGTCTGACCGTCGCTCTATCGCTTCTTCGACCGGCCACAGCCGGACTTTGTTGCTAGCTTCGAACTCCTGCCATAAATTGCGGTAGCATTCACCCGTCTCGGGATGGCGTTGCTCGCCAGCGATCTCTGACAACGGGCGAAGTACGAATGCATAGTCGGTAACATCGCTGCGCGGCACATCGATATCCTTATCACGAAAAATTAAATCATCATAAAGCAATAGATCGAGATCCAGTGCGCGCGCGATGAACTTGTCATTGCCACGTCGTCTACCGTGTTCTGACTCAATCTGGCGTAACTCCCTGGATAGCGCCTGTGGACTCGTTTCCGTTTCCAGACCTATGACCAGATTATAGAAATTGGCCCCTTCAAATCCGAGCGGCTCGCTTTCATAGACGCGAGACACGGTAAGCGCTCCGTATCGTTTGCGCAGTGCTACCAGCGCTCCTGCGAGGTTTGCCTGCCTGTTAACGTTACTGCCGACGCCGATAAACGCTCGCGACATGTTCAGTCGAATTCGCCTCTTTCTATTATCACACCCACATCGCGCACACCCCGTACCGCGCTTTTTTTATTTATCCGCAAGCGCAGCCATGGCACGGCGAATTCCTCTTGAACAATACGGACAACCCCTTCTGCGAAGCCCTCGACTAACTGAAAACTACTCTCGTGGGCAAAAGCGACCAAGCGTTTAGTAACAGCCTTGTAATCCAGAGCATCACCGATTTCGTCGCTCGCCGCCGCGCGCGCGACATCGGAACCCATTTCCAAATCGATAATCAAGATTTGCTTTAACTGGCGCTCCCAGGGGTAAATACCGATCGTGGTCTCAAGCTGCAGACCGTTGAGGTAGATGATATCCATTGTGTTAGCGACTCACGGCTATATCGCGTTGACAGCTTACTAAGGTTACCACGCGCCGCTTGACCGTTCATCTTGTTCAACGTCAAATAACCCAATGTGGTTGAGCGGCATATTCGTTATCGCGGCGTACCTTGCCGGTTCGATGTCTTCGGCGATTATCGCCAGTCGCGCACTAGGGCTAAGCGATCCGCGCGCAGTCGGTTCCGGCAACCCAGGAACGACTAACGTACTACGTCACTTCGGTAAGAAAGCCGCGGCATCGACCCTAGTGGGAGATGTCTTGAAGGGCACGCTGCCGGTGTTGGCCGGCAAGCTGGCGGGACTTTCCCTACCGGTTCTCGGCGCGATCGGCTTCGCAGCTTTCATCGGTCACTTGTTTCCTGTGTTCTTTAAATTCAAGGGGGGCAAAGGCGTCGCGACCTTTATCGGGGTGCTGCTCGGCTTCGCCTGGCCGCTCGCCAGCGCCTTTGTCGGTGTGTGGCTAACCGTAGCTTTGGTGTTCCGCTTTTCATCGCTGGCCAGCATGACCGCCACCGTGACTACTCCAGCCATCGCCGCAGCACTCGGTTACTCGGCCTATATGACCCCCATCAGTGTCATGGTGGCAATGATCATCTGGCGCCACCGCTCGAATATACGCAACCTACTGGAAGGCAAAGAAGGCAAGATCGGCGCTGGTTGAAAATGTTCCGACTAATTCAACGCTCAACGAAGTTTGTAGGCGCAGGGTTGCAACTACGATCTCAACCGCCTACCCCAGTCACAACTCCTCCAGTGACCACCTCGGTTTCACGCCGAAGCCGAGATCAGCGGGTGCACTAGTCTGCAGACGTAGGCTTCCAGCATACGCAATCATTGCACCATTGTCGGTACAAAACTCCGCGCGCGGAAAGTACACCGACGCCCCAAAACCTTCCGCCACTTCGGCCAACCGCCGTCTAAGGGCTTGATTAGCGCTCACACCACCGGCAGCGATCAGCGTTTTGACCCCAGTCTTTGCTAACGCGCGCTGAGTTTTGATGCCCAAAGTATCGACGACGGCATCGAGAAAAGCACGCGCCACCGCGGCACGTGTAGCGTCGTCCTCCCCGTTACTACGCAAAGTGGTTGCCGCATGGGTCTTTAAACCGCTAAAACTAAAATCGAGACCAGGTCGATTGGTCATCGGCCGTGGAAACTGAAATCGAGATGGATCGCCCTGACCCGCCAAGGCTTCCAATGCCGGTCCACCGGGATAACCTAGGCGGAGCAACTTCGCTGTTTTATCGAAAGCCTCACCAACCGCATCGTCGAGTGATTCGCCCAGTATCTCGTAATCGCCAGCGCAATTGACCAGCACCAGCTGGGTATGACCGCCCGAAACCAACAGAGCGAGAAAAGGGAACTGAGGTTTGTCCGCCTCCAACATGGGTGCCAATAAATGCGCTTCCATGTGGTGAATCCCGATCGCAGGAATTCCGAGCGACCACGCCAGCGCTCGGCCAATCGAGGCGCCCACCAGTAATGCACCGATCAAACCGGGTCCGCGGGTGTACGCAACCGCATCCAATTCGCCGAGGATGCAGCCGGTTGATTCAAACAGCCCGGACAGAAGCGGCAAAGTGCGCCGCAAGTGATCACGCGATGCTAATTCGGGGACTACCCCGCCGAATTGAGAGTGAATTTCGCTCTGGCTGTGCAATTTATGGCCAAGCAAACCCCGCTCGCTGTCGTGCAGGGCGAGGCCAGTCTCATCACAGGAAGTTTCGATACCCAATACCAGCATGCTTTGCATTATAGATACTGTTTCACTACAATCGCCCGTCCGCGCCTGGTCCTTAACCGCCCGGCCGGACGGGCAACTGCCAAGCATTTGAATTTAGGAGTATAAATGCCATCTGTAAGAATTAGAGAAAACGAGCCGTTTGACGTCGCACTGAGACGATTCAAACGTGCTTGCGAAAAAGCTGGCATTCTCGCCGAAGTTCACCGTCGCGAGTACTACGAAAAGCCTACCCAGGTCCGTAAACGTAAAGCCGCGGCAGCGGTAAAGCGTTGGCAGAAAAAACTATCTCGCACGCAACTGCGCTCCCCGCAGCAGCGCTCCATCTAGACACGGCGCACGTATGTTCATCGGGCGGACACGCCGTTGAACCTCAAAGCGCGACTCAATGACGACGTCAAGACCGCCCTCAAGGGCGGTGAGAAGGCGCGCGTCGGAACACTTCGCCTTATTCTCGCGGGCATTAAGCAGCGCGAGGTGGACGAACGGATCGAGCTCGACGACAGCCAAATCCTAGCCGTGCTAGACAAAATGATGAAACAACGACGAGAATCCGCTGACCAATACCAAAAAGCCGGACGTGACGACCTCGTCCAGCAGGAAACCTTCGAGCTCAAGGTGATCTCAACCTACCTGCCACAACCACTGGACGAACAAGAAATAGACGCCCTGATTACCGAATCGATCAATGACGCCGAGGCGACAAGCATGCGCGACATGGGAAAAGTAATGTCTCTGCTCCGCCCGGCCGTGCAGGGTCGCGTCGATATGGCCGCGCTAAGCGCCAAAATCAAAGCCCTGCTGAGTTAGCGATCAACCCGTTCGTGGCTCTCCCAGCAGTGAGGTCTCCTCGCCGCCTCGAGCCGTCAGAGCCCGCTCCTTTATACCGGTAGCCATCTGGGCTAACCTCAAAAGAGTCCCCGGCAGCAAAAAAGTTTTAAGAAATTAATGGCCAGTCAGATACCTCCCGCATTCATAGACGATCTACTTGCGCGCTCGGATATCGTCACCTTGATCGATGAACGTATACCGCTGAAAAAGAAAGGCAAAGATTATCTCGCGGTCTGCCCGTTTCACGATGAGAAAACACCGTCGTTTTCGGTCAGCCCAAGCAAGCAGTTCTATTATTGTTTCGGTTGCGGCGCGAGCGGCTCCGCACTGGGATTCCTAATCGAATACGATCGCCTAGATTTTCTAACCGCCGTCGATGAGCTAGCCGCCAGAGTCGGCATGCAGGTCCCGCGGGACGAGCACACCGATGGCAAACGCGACAATCTCGCACCGATATACGATCAGCTGCAACGTGCTCAGGAGTTTTATTCCAAGGCGCTGCGCGACCACTCTGCGGCCACAAAGGCCGTTGACTATCTCAAAAAGCGGGGGCTTTCCGGTGAGGTTGCGGCGCAGTTCGGCATCGGCTACGCGCCACCAGGTTGGGACAACCTGGTGAAAATGTTCGGTAAGGACAAGATTTCTCGCCAAACCTTGCTCAAAGCAGGATTAGTTCTCGAAAAAGATGGTGGTCAAGGAGCGTACGATCGTTTCCGCGATCGCATCACTTTTCCCATCCACGATCATCGTGGCCGAGTAATTGCTTTCGGCGGGCGGGTCTTAGGCGATGAGGAGCCCAAATATCTGAACTCACCGGAAACCCCTGTTTTTCATAAAAGTCGAGAGCTCTATGGGTTACACCTCGCGCGCAAATCGACCAGGGAACTAAAAAGGTTGTTAGTTGTGGAAGGCTATATGGACGTGGTGGGGCTTGCCCAATTTGGCGTCACCGATGTCGTGGCGACGCTGGGTACCGCAACGACCAGCGAGCATTTGGAGCGGCTGTTCCGTGTCGTCACCGAAGTCGTTTTCTGCTTCGACGGTGATGTCGCCGGGCAACGCGCAGCAAAGCGGGCGATGAACACCTGCCTACCGTTGCTGAGCGACGGCCGTTCAGTGGGATTCCTATTCCTGCCCGCCGATCATGACCCAGACAGTATGGTGCGCGCCGACGGCCCCGAAGCGTTTAGGAATCCTGAGCAGATTACGCCGTTGTCGACTTTCCTATTCGAGTCACTTAGCCGAGAGGTGAGTATGGACAGTATCGACGGACGCGCGAGACTGGTTGATTTGAGCCGCCCGTTATTGCGCAAACTTCCGCCTTCGGCCTTTCGCACCTTAATGCTAAAACGCTTGGCTGAGCTTGCGCGGCTCGAGTACCTCGAGGTCGCCGCGCATATCGATGGCAGCACCGAGC
>CAZBOQ010000184.1:0-4147 GCA_964493555.1 uncultured Gammaproteobacteria bacterium
CGTCGGCGCGCCGGAATAGCGGCTTTTCCGTCCCGACTCAAGGAGATCTTCGGCTTATCGCCGACGACCTTCATGATCGGTGATATGTGTTTGTTGGTTAGGTCCTAGCTCGCGATAATTGACAGCGCAAAATAGCAGTCGAGGCGGCGTACAATGTGTCGCAGGTTTGTCGCTGCGTTAGCGCTGGGCAAAGACGTTGCTGCCCATCATGGTACGTTATCGCTAGACGGTGCAACGGTCGCTGTTCGTGTTACCGGTTTATAGTGAACTTCTTCGGCAAGGTATCGAAAGTTTGTCGGGGAGATTATTATCGAAGATGCGGATGTCTTTGTAATCAAAACGGCGCTCTAAAATGGATCGCTTCTAGCCGCTAGATACGTGTTGGAACAAGGACGCTAAGTGTTTGCGGTGCCAGTGTCGGGACACGATTCGTTGCCGTGCGGATGTCATCTGCTGATACGTGAAGGCGCCAAGTTGAGTGAGCGCGCAAATTGATGTGGTCGAGGAACTTGCCGGACTGATTCCAACGCTAGAGCCCCGATGGGTAGTAGCAGATAAGTCAAGTGACATTCCTGTTTTGGATGAACGATATCAGTTGTCGCTGGGGTTGTTGGATTATTATCTCAACTCCGTTGACCACCTGGTAGAAAGAACTGGATTGACGGTTAGTAAGGTTTCCTCCATGCTGTTAATCCTGGAACTAAACGGGTCTATCGTATATCAGGTCGGCGGACTTTACGCGCGAACAGCTTTGAAGGTAATGCAATGAAGCAGACTGTTTTAGATGTTCTCATTTATTTATTCGAGAATTACATGGATGAGGAAATAGATCTTTCGTCAGATCGAGATTCCATTGAAAGTGCGCTTACCTATGCCGGTTTCGAGGACGTGCAGGTTATGAAAGCGTTCGATTGGTTGCAGGTGCTCGCCGAAAGCGGTGAGGAATCGCCAACCGAGGCTGGCGCAAACAGTGCAATTCGGGTATTTGCACCGGACGAAGAAGTAAAATTGGACGTCGAGAGCCGTGGTTTTCTGCTCTTTCTGGAACAGTCAGGCGTTTTAAATCCTCACAGTCGCGAACTGGTAATCGATCGTGTAATGGCCTTGGAGGCAGAGGACATCGACATTGAGCAGCTGAAGTGGGTTGTGCTGATGGTGTTGTTCAATCAACCCGGTCACGAAGAGGCTTTCGTGTGGATGGAGAATATCGTCCTACACGAAATCGTTCAGAGCGTCCATTAGCACAGTAAGCTGTTTCCACTATAGACCCCTTCTGAATCCATCGCGCCATGGGCAAGCAACTCGTTATCGTTGAATCACCGGCCAAAGCAAACACGATAAAGCGTTATCTCGGGCCTGATTATGAGGTGATGGCCTCATACGGGCATGTTCGTGATTTACGGCCCAAGGAAGGCGCTGTTGACACCAACAACGGGTTCGCGATGACCTATGAAGTCGTTGCCCGAAACGCGAAACACGTCGAGGCGATTACCAAGGCGACGCGTAAGGCCGACGCCTTGTACCTTGCTACTGATCTCGATCGGGAAGGGGAAGCTATTTCTTGGCACATCGTCGAGATTCTCAAAGAGCGCAAGGTGCTCGAGGGTAAAGCCATACACCGCGTGGTTTTTCATGAAATAACCAAACGGGCTATTCAGGAGGCGATCGAGAACCCTCGCACTATTTCAATGGATCTGGTCAGTGCTCAGCAGGCCCGCCGTGCGCTCGATTACCTTGTGGGATTCAATCTTTCGCCGTTGTTATGGAAGAAAATTAGCCGCGGCTTGTCCGCGGGGCGCGTGCAGAGTCCAGCACTTCGGATGATTGTCGAGCGGGAACTGGAAATCGAGAAATTCATCGCCCAGGAATATTGGACTATTGAAGCGGACGCCACGCAAAAAGAAGCAGACTTCACGGCTAGGTTGTCCGCCTACCGTGACGAAAAACTCAAACAATTCTCCATTACTAACGAGACCGACGCCTTTGAGGCAAGAGATAGGTTAAACACCGTTGCGAATGGGGAGTTAGTAGTTGGTGAGGTAACGAAAAAACAACGTAAACGTAATCCTACAGCACCGTTTATAACGTCGACGTTACAACAGGAATCGGTGCGCAAGCTGGGATTTACTGCGCAGCGCACCATGCGCATTGCGCAACAACTATATGAGGGGATAGAGACAGGAACCGGAACGGCAGGTCTCATTACTTACATGCGGACTGACTCCGTTACGCTCGCGCAAGAAGCGCTTACCGAGATCCGAGATTTTGTCAAAGGTCGCTACGGTGCCGATCAGGTGCCATCTGTACCACGTATTTACAAAACTCAGGCGAAGAATGCACAAGAAGCGCATGAAGCGATTCGACCTACCTCGGCTGCACGCCTACCTGAAGAATTGAAACCGCATTTGAGCGCGGAACAGTTCAAACTCTATGACCTCATCTGGAAGCGGACGATTGCGTCGCAAATGGTCCATGCGACTATCGATACGGTCGCGGTTGAGCTTATGTGTGGTGATGAAGGCGTATTTCGCGCGACGGGATCTTCCATTGCTTCTCCTGGATTCATGATGGTTTATCAAGAGGGCCAGGACGAAGGAAAGGACGATACCGACGAAAAGTTATTGCCGAAAATGGAAACGGGTGACCGCGTTGTACTGCGTGAAATTCGGGCGACCCAGCATTTTACTGATCCGCCGCCGCGCTACACGGAAGCCACGCTGGTCAAAACCTTGGAAGAGCACGGCATCGGCCGGCCGTCGACATACGCTTCGATCATTTCTACGCTGGAACAGCGAGAGTATGTGGATCTGGAGAGTAAGCGCTTCACTCCGACCGATGTCGGCAGGATAGTCAATAGGTTTTTGACGGAGCATTTCGCGACTTACGTCGATTATGCGTTTACTGCGCGTCTGGAAGATGAACTCGACTCTATTTCGCGCGGAGAAAAGGAGTGGGTCCCAGTGATGGAAAAATTTTGGGCTCCTTTCATAGAACAGGTCGCCGAGAAAGAGGGTTTGAGCCGACAAGAAGTTGCGCAGGCCCGCCAGATCGGCAAAGAACCGAAGACAGGTAAACCAGTCTCGGTGCGGATGGGCCGCTATGGCCCGTTTGTGCAAATCGGCGCCACCGAGGATGACGAGAAACCCCGCTTTTACGGTTTGCGACCGGGGCAGCGCATTGAAACGATCACGTTGGCCGAAGCGCTGGATCTGACCCGACTGCCGCGTGAACTCGGTGAGTCCGCGGATGGTCTACCGATCGTAATTGGCATCGGGCGTTTCGGTCCATATGTACGCTATGGAGATAAATTCGTTTCCATTAAGGAAGACGACCCTTACACGATCGAACTTGCACGGGCACTGGAATTGGTTGAAGAGAAGAAAAAGGCGGATGCGGAACGTCAAATCAAAGTTTTTGAAGGCACGGAGCTGCAGATCCTCAACGGCCGGTATGGTCCCTATGTAACCAACGGGGCAAAGAATGCCAGAATTCCCAAGGACCGCGAGCCGAGGTCTTTGAGCCTGGAGGAGGCGCAAACACTGCTGGCCAACGCACCACCGCCGCGTCGGGGGCGTAAAAAAGCAAGCGCGAAAGCTAAAACCAAGGCGAACGCGAAGGCAAAGGGCGATGTGGGAAAGAGCAACGCCAAGGCCCAGTCGAAGTCCAAAGCCAAGACTAAGACTAAGACTAAAGCTAAAGCTAGAAAGAGGGCTAAATCGGGCCTCGATACCGGTTCTACGGCGGCGGGCGGCGACAGTGTCGTGGCCGGATCTGAATAAACTCGCTGCCCCGCCAGCAGCTGTGTACCCCTGGAATCTAATTCGAGCCGCGCGGATCCTCGACGCTGTCGGGTAGCTAGGCTATCCAACCGAGTCCGTTTTCGGCCGCGGTTGTGGGTTTCTGCTGTTGGTCACACTGGAACGCTTGATTTCGTTGAAACGGCGTCCCGCCGGCAAGGGTTTCATCATTATTGCCGCTGAGCCCGAACAGCTACAGCCGTTGGTGGATTTGCTTGTTATGCACCGACGGCGTGAAATTTTGGCGAGTTGGCCTGGCCCCGTTACCTGGGTGCTACGAGCCCGTTCCGGGGTGCCAGAAAGTCTTTGTGGCCCGAAAAGAACCGTAGCGGTCAGGGTTACGGGGCATC
>CAZBOQ010000185.1:0-8135 GCA_964493555.1 uncultured Gammaproteobacteria bacterium
CGCCCGTTAATGATGATCAGATCTTTCTTTCGACCTGTGATCACGATATCGCCGTTGGTTAGGTAGCCGACATCGCCTGTATCCAGCCAGCCGTCCGCCGATAATACATCGGGATGCTCTTCGTTATCACCGAAGTATCCGGACATGACGCTGGGCCCACGTACGAAAATGCTGCCACAGTGGCGATCTGCGAGGGCGTTTCCATTCTCATCGCGCACGACCACTTCATGTCCAGGTAGGGCTTTACCACAATTTACAAAATGGTTTTCACGGGTACCGGGTACGCGCTTGTCGGTTCGGATTGCTACGGCCTTTTGCGTTTCACTTAATTCATTACCGTCCACCCACTCAGATTTTATGCCTTCGAATAGTTCTGAGAAGCTAACTGCAAGTGAGGACTCGGCTAGGCCGTAGCAGGGTAGAAACGCTCGTGGATCGAAGCCACTGGGAGCCAGTGCTTTGGCGAATCGCGCCAGCGGTTCTGGACGAATGGTTTCGGCACCGATGCCGGCGACGCGCCAAGCGCTAAGATCGAACATACTGGTGTCTTCTTCACGTAACCGCCGGGCGCAAAGCTCATAGCCGAATGGTGGACTGAACGAGATGGTTGCGCGGGCCTCTGACATACGCTGCAACCATTGTCGGGGCCGCATCGCGAACTCACGAGTACCTAGGTAGTCGACTGAGATTTGTGATACTAACGGATCGAGCACCAGTCCGACTAAGCCCATGTCGTGATAATAAGGTAGCCACGAAACGCAACGATCACCGTCGCCCATCTGCAGGTGTTTGGTTGTGCAGGACAGATTAGAAAGGACTGCGTGCTGGGTACACATGACGCCGCGTGGAAAGCGGGTGCTGCCCGAGGTGTATTGCAGGTGGGCTAATTCGTTTGCTCTTACCGGGCTTAAGTTCGCCGGTGCGTCTGGAAAATGCAAGAACGCCTCAGGGCTACCGATGAAACGTAAATGTAAGCCTTCTGAAGCTTCTGCAAGAAATGCCCCGTATTCGGCCGCGCCTACACATATTCTTGCCTGGCAGCCCGCGAGCAAGCGACGCAGATGTGCTATGTACGCTTGACCACCGCCAAGTTGTAGTGGTGGTGCTACAGGAACGGGAACGAGCCCGGCATACTGGCAAGCAAAAAAGAATCGTTGAAAATCAGGATGCGTGTTTGCGACAAGCGCGACGCGATCGCCACGTTGCAATCCCAGACCGTGCAGGCGGCGGGCAATCCCAAGCGCCTGCTCACGTAACTCAGCGTAAGGTAGCACAGCGTAGAGCTTGCCGGTGCCGGTATAAAAGTTGCAACCAGTGTCGCCGTCCGCCGCGTAGTCGAGCGCGTCGGCAAGCGTTTCGAAATCCGCGAGTCTACGCTTCAAGCGATGGTCGGTCGGCGTTGCTGTCAATGTCATCTATTACGCTCCCCCCGCAATGTCGCGAAAACGTCTACTGCACCCCTCTGGCACTACGGCCCGGTCGGTGTCACGCGGGACGCTCGTGATTAAGTGCCTGTCCCCCCAAAGGACTAGAAGCTACTACTACAGCTACATCTTACGCGAATCCTAGAAAAATCCAACAGTTACGTGTTAATTCATTAGCGTTTTAGGAACATTGTGGCAGGTGTTCCAAAGGCCGACCCAGGGTTTCAGGTCCGAAAAGGGGCAATCAGCCAACTTTCACCATTAGCGCTCTGTTATTCTTTCTCCTCGGGGGCGGCACCCAGAAGGGCTTGAAACCGCACAAAACCGCGTGTTGAAGGTCTCCAAGTTTCCAGCCCCACGCTCCGTGAATCCCCCGGTTGGCGGATCTTAGGGGAGAACATACGGCTACACAAGTCATCCTAAGCCAGAGGGGCGGATGGGCAGTTTGACAACGGTTAATTTACTAAAATAGGTGCCAGATTTGCTAAAAGTCCGACCTGTCGAGGATAAGCCCGGGCGGCGCGAGTTCGTTCGTATCCCTTGGGCTATCTATCAAAACGATCCACATTGGGTCGCTCCCTTATTGCTGGAGCGCGAGCACCATATTTCGGCGGGCAACCCAATATTCGAGCACCTCAGGTGGTGTCCCTTTATTGCTTACTGGAACGGCGAACCAGTAGGCAGGATCAGTGCCCAGGGCGATCAACTGCACCTCGACCGTTACGACGATGCGACTGGCTTCTTCGGCATGCTCGATGCCCCCGACGATCCGCACATCTTTGCTGCGCTAATGGAAGCCGCTGAAACTTGGCTGCGTGGCCAAGGCATGCGCCGTGTTCGCGGTCCGTTCTACTTGTCAGTGTATGATGAGTCGGGACTACTGGTCGAAGGGTTTGATCGATCGCCGTATGTGATGATGGGACATGCATGTCCATACTATGCGGCTCGAGTGGAAGAGCAGGACTATGTTGGCGTAAAAGATCTCTTTGCCTACGTGATCGATCTAAACTTCAAGGTGAGCGATGTTCAGGCTCGGATAATGAACAGGGTCAGCAAGAAAGAAGGCGACCGAGTAAAAATTCGTAATCTACGAAAACGCGACTTAAGTAAAGATTTAGAGATCATGCGGGACATATTTAATGACGCTTGGTCGGAAAATTGGGGGTTTGTCCCGTTCACCGCAAAAGAGTTTAAAGAACTTGGCACGGCACTCAGCTTTATCGTACCGGAAGATATGATTAAAGTGGCTGAGATTGACGGTGAGCCCGCGGCGTTCATGGTCGTACTCTCTAACCTCAACGAAGCGTTGCACGATCTGAATGGACGACTGCTTCCCCTCGGATGGCTGAAGCTCCTTTGGAGAATGAAGATTTCATTCCCCAAAACTGTACGAGTGCCGTTGATGGGAGTACGCAAACGTTATCAACAAACGATTTTCGGGCCAGGTCTCGCCTTGGCTTTGATCACTGCATGTCAACCAGGAGTCTTGAAAAAAGGTGTGCACACCGCAGAGATGTCATGGATTTTGGAAGATAATAAACCTATGCGCGGGATTCTTGAGGGACTTGGGGGTTACGTCAGTAAGCGTTATCGGATCTACGAAAAAAACTTGGTGGCTGCATGACGGTACCGATCCAGTCAGCGACTGAGGGTGGTTTAACACTTGCCGAACTCATCGATGCGGAGCTCGCCGCGCCCGGGCCTGATGTTGCCCGCGCGGTGGCAAATGAGGTGCGAGCGAGACACAGTAATTCCGTTCTCGCTGTCCTTTACTACGGTTCTTGTTTTCGCACGCACAGCGATACAGACGGGATCCTGGATCTGTTTCTGATAGTGGATGACTATTGCAACGCCTATACGCGCCGGGGTTTGGCATTCGCTAACGCCGTACTGCCGCCGAACGTTTTTTATTACGAAACAGAAATTGAAGGACAAATAGTGCGTGCGAAATACGCAGTCATATCTCTCGCTGATTTCGCTAGACGCACGTCGCTCGCCTGTTTTCATTCATTCCACTGGGCGCGTTTTGCACAACCATGCGGGTTATTGTTCGTGCGCGACCAGCCTGCGCAACGTGCCGTCGTCGAGGCATTATGCGCGGCTGTAAAAACCTTCATTATACGTGTCGCGCCGAAGTTGCCGACAACGTTTACGGCTGAAATGTTATGGAAGCGCGGACTGCAGGAGACCTACAAAACGGAACTCAGGCCCGAACCACCCGGTGCTTCGGCACGTCTGGTCGATGCCGACCCCGAGCGCTATCATCGCGTGACGGAAGCAGCTGCGGCGAGCCTCGCCTTCCTTAGCTTGGATGGGGCCGCTTTTACAACTGACATCGATGATCGTACCCGCTGGTGGAGCAGCCAAGCGTGGCGGCTACGGAGGATACATGGCAAGCTAAATAATCTCTGCAGGTTGATGAAAGCCGTTTTCACCTTTGACGGTGGTGTTGATTACGTGCTGTGGAAAATAGAGCGCCACTCGGGAGTTCGGGTGGAACCTACACCGTTGCTCCGGCGCCATCCCTTACTGGCCTGTTGGGCCACGGTTTGGCGCCTTTATCGAAAAGGCGCTTTTCGCTAATGGCCCGAGTGCCAACAGCTCTCAAGGTTCGAAGCGACGCGCAGCTCTCCCGAGACGATAGTGCGTCGCTTTCCGCCCGTGTGGCAAAAGACATAGTTAAGGATCTTTTTACCCCTAACCCCGCGATCTACTGGGCTGACCTTATCGTCACGATAATAATTACTTACAGTTGTATAGCCGTGTTTTTAACCGAGTTGGCAGGGCTTGCGGGCTCGATCACTACATTTGCGATTAGCGCGATTGGTCTATTCCGTATTGGTACTTTCATGCACGAGATTGTGCATTTTCGCAAAAACAGTATGCGCTTCTTCAAATTGGGTTGGAATGTGCTTGCCGGTATTCCATTACTGATGCCGTCACTTTTGTATACCAGCCACTCCGATCATCACAGCAACCGGTATTACGGTACGCCCGCGGATGGCGAGTACTTGCCCTTTGCTGTAACTCCAGTTGGAGAGATATTGCGTTTCTTTGTAATTGTGCCCCTACTAGCGCCCGCAGCGGTGTTGCGGTTTTTGATTGTGGTGCCAGTGTCTTTACTGCATCCGGTAGCTCGTCGGCTTGTGCTGGAGCGGTTCTCGGCGGCGGCGATAAATCCATATTATCGTCGCCGCAATCCACCGGCCCCTTGGGATCTGTACTGGCTTGTAACCGATATCGTCTGCTTTGTTTATGTCGCTACTATCGTTTGGCTGGTGAGTGGAGGGGTAATCCCTCTTTCGGTTATCGCTAAGCTTTATGTTTTGATAAGTTTTGCGCATTTGCTCAACTGGTTCCGCACACTTGCGGCGCATCGCTATCGAAATCACGGGGGTGAACTAAGTCATGCAGATCAGGTATTGGATTCAATCAATGTTGTTGGTCAGCCGTGGTTGAACGAGTTACTGTTTCCAGTCGGTTTACGTTACCACGCGTTGCACCATCTGCTACCGTCGCTTCCCTACCATTCGCTGGGCAAGGCGCATCAGCGTTTGATGCGCGAATTACCCGACGACTCTCGGTATCGACTCACTGCGTGCAACGATATTTATAAGGTGCTGAAACAACTTTGGCGGGATGCCCGAGCGAATAGTCAGCCTGAGGTAATGCAGGCTTGGCGTAAAGTTGCTTAGCTCGGATCGATGTGCATCATGGTTTGGATCCGTTTCACTGGCTCGGAGGCGTGATCAGACGGCCACTGAAGTCGTTCCAGGGCATCGCGCCGGTACAGATTCACACTTGTGCCGACATATAGGTTGTCATAGGCGGTAATTGTTTTCGTCGGGTATTCGATGGGTACGTATACCGGCGTTCGTTCTCGGACTGGTTCTCCCGCAACAATGGTGCCATCGATGGTTAGTACCAGGGCGGCGTCAACCCGTTCGCTGATGGCGATCGCTTTATGAACTCTCGGTACGATAGCGCCACTGCCTTTTTCACGTAGCTCGGCTTTGTTGACGTCGGACGCCGAGAGCTAAATCGGGAATTTGAAGCTGTTCGTCATCGACTTGGAAAAAAACAACTCGGGTCGCCGACAGCGATCGCGGTGACATGCACGTGCTAGCCTATGACGTGGTCTCGCTTAGGCATCTCAGAGGAAGGATTTGTGACCACCGGCATAGTTCCAGCTGCTGGTAAACTAGCAGCTATGATCCTTATGTAAGCCAAAATCTTTAAGTGGTGGTCGCTATAGCCGCCCGAGCAGGACTATCCCGCCGAGTGTGGAAACCGTTAACACTATCGTTCGGGTCGCTTGTTGATTAAGGAAGCGTGCCAGGTATTTCGAGCAGGCAAATCCGAATACTAGGCCGGGCAGTAAAATCAACGAAAGTTTTATTTCTGCTAATCCAAGACGCCCGGCACCGTACAAAGCGAGCAGTACGAACGGTGATGTCAGAAGAAAATAGGCCGACATGGTGCCCCGCAGGGTTGGCCCCGGCATCCGTTGATAGAGCAACGCAATCGGTGGACCGCCGATGGAGGTGATAGTGCCAATGAATCCAGATATCCCACCGGCTACAATGGAGTTTTTCGCGTTGATTTTAGGGAGCCATCCGACCAAACTAACTAGCACTGCTAGCAGGAGCATCGATCCGAACAGGGCATCGTATGTTCGTTGACTTGTCTGTGCGATTGCGAATCCTGCGGCAATCGCCCCCACGCCGCAGGCGCTAACCGCCCAGCCCAAACTGGAGTACGCGATATTTTTTCGGTTGTCCCACCCGACTAGGCAAACCAGCACGACTGAGTTGATTATGATCGGCGCCGGCACGAGTTGTGGGTAGAACAGTAATAGGAGGGGAGCACCGATGAAGTTAAATCCGAACCCTATAACGCCGTGTACCGAAGCAGCGATAAACGAAATTAGGATGCAAACGAGCAGGCTGACCGAGTCTATAGGCACACTCTATTATTACGTATCTTTGCAGAACTCTCTCCCTAGATCTTTTCCGTCTTTTTCTCAGGGTTGCCGGTGCGGGGAGCGAAGACTCCCCCGCGTACAATTTAAAAAACGTGTTAGCACGGACTTGGAACGTCGCGTGCACATCGTGGTGCGGGCGCCGCTTCTAGTCAACGATTTCACCCGATTCGACAGCGATGAAGAATCCTCGGATGTTGTCCGGTTTGGTGAAACACCGTTGTTCTTCCCTTGGTAAGGTTAGGTGCCCTTGTCGAAATACCTGTGCTGAGAAGGGCCTTATAGTCTTTGTCGTGGCCGGTGACCCAAGTTCTGGAGTAGAGCAAAAGGATGGGCTATTATGTTATAGCGTGGCAGCTTATAAATACGATCTCTCCTAAAACCCTTAGCAAGGTTCTTCCGTGATTTCCTTTTTTGTGATCTGCTTGCGAGATAGTTATTAATTACATTAATTTTTGAGGGCTGTGTTATGGCTACTGGAACTGTGAAGTGGTTTAGTGAGAGTAAAGGCTACGGGTTTATTACACCCGAAGATGGAAGCAAAGACGTGTTCGTGCATCACTCCGCGATTCAAGGTACGGGTTTTAAGACTCTCGCCGAAGGACAGCGAGTGACGTTCGAGGTTCAGCAGGGGCAGAAAGGCCCACAAGCGGTGGACGTCGCGTCGGGCGACTAGCGACGGTTTAATTTTATGGGTATAGCCCTACTATGTGGTGGGGGCTCTTTTTCCAGGTGAGAACAGTGGGCGGCAGGTGTTACCTTAGCCAGCCGACGGTTTTTCCTTAAGACTTGAAAGGATGGGGAATTGGCAAAAGGTAATTACCAGTATGAGAAGCGTAGGAAGGAGGCAGCAAAGAAGAAGAAACAGGAAGAAAAAAGGCAGCGAAAACTAGAAAAGAACAGACGGCCTGGAGAAGAGGCGACCGAACAAACCACTGACGAATAGTAAATCGTCCCATTGGTATGAGTGTCGGTGCCGGACGGCAGGTACAGTTGCGCTGGGCTGCGTTGAAATGCCTACCTATCTGTAACACCTGAAACGAATGATTGAGCATTCTAGATCGATCTCGCCACAGCGGCGGGTTTGCGTTATTGGCGCTGGCCTTGCCGGGGTTGCGCTTGTCGTTATGCTTGTGGGCTGCTCGCTGAGCGGTGGTGACGGCTCCGAGAGCATGCCAATCGGAAGTAATGACCATGCAGCGATAGTCCGTGCCTCGCGGGCTATGGTGCCGACTCCGCCCTGGCCTGCCGGGGATCAGCGCGGCATGGCCAACACGCTCGGTGTCGGTACCTGGATGCGCTGCGCCTATCACCTTGCGCAGGATAAGTCGCGCGTCTATGAGTTGTCGCACCTCTCGACCAATGATATGCCGCAATCGCCCTGGGCAGTACCGCTGCGCTATGAGTATCCACCGACAGCGGGTTTCCCGGGGACCGTCAACGCTTGGCATTTTGGCGAGCGAGTGACGGGTGAGCCCGGCGCGCAGGGCACTCAAATGGATGCCTTCGGTCATTGGGGTTACCTTGATGCCCCATGGAACGGGATGGACGATTTTCCCGTCGACAGCGTGAAGTATTATGGTGGTTACACTGAGCAGGAGGTCAAACCGACGCCGACATCGCCGCTGCGCAAGCTCGGTATCGATCAGGCGCCGCCGATAATAACCAGTGCGGTGCTCTTAGATGCCAAGAGCCATCTTGGCAATGGTGAACCGATGATCGCTGGCCAA
>CAZBOQ010000186.1:0-4336 GCA_964493555.1 uncultured Gammaproteobacteria bacterium
ATTCGCCGTTTTTTCCTGATTATCCCAACGTTCATTGGGGTTACTATTCTGGTTTTCACGCTGACGCGGCTTGTGCCGGGTGGCCCCATCGAGCGGATGTTGAACGAGGCAGCGATGGTCGGCGGCGACACCGCGGGCGCCCTAACTAGTAACTACGACGGGCAGGGCGGGAGCGCGCTATCCGACGAGCAGTTGGCCGAATTGAAAGCGTATTACGGTTTCGACAAGCCGATCCTGGTGAGCTATTTTGATTGGCTGTCGAAAGTCGTTGTGTTGGATCTGGGGGTGTCCACCAGGTACTCCGAGCCGGTCTGGACCACAATAAAAGAGCGTTTTCCGATATCGATTTTCTACGGTATTGCGACGCTGATTCTGACCTATGGGATCTGTATACCGCTCGGTATCGTCAAAGCGATCAGGCACCGTACTGTTTTCGATAATTTAAGTTCCGCATTGGTATTTTTGGGCTACGCGATCCCGAGCTATGTCGTGGCGATCGCGTTGCTTACCGCTTTTGCGGCGAATCTGGAATGGTTTCCGCTGGGTGGGTTCGTCAGTGACGAGTTTGATGATCTATCCAGCGGTGACAAAATCCACGATGTCATCAAACATGCCGTGCTGCCGCTTTCCGCCTACGTTGCTGGGAGCTTTGCGGTGATGACTTTGCTGATGAAAAATTCTCTCATGGACAACCTCGCTGCCGAGTACGTGCGCACCGCAATTGCCAAGGGAATGGATTTTCGCGGTGCAGTTTTCGGTCACGCGTTTCGCAATAGTTTGATTCCTATTGCAACCTCGTTTGGCGGGAATGTGTCGCTTGTTCTTTCTGGTTCGTTTCTTATTGAGAAGATTTTCAATATCGACGGCATTGGGTTACTCGGCTTCGAGTCTTTAGTGGAGCGTGATTATCCGGTGGTAATGGGGATCCTCGTGATCGCGTCTTTGTTGATGATGATCGGTAATATTCTTTCAGATGTTTGCGTTGCCCTGGTTGACCCGCGTGTGAAGTTTGGCAGTGGTGCATCTGGGCAATGATCCAATTAAATCCGCTCACGGTAAAGCAATGGAGACGTTTCCGTTCGATAAAGCGTGGGTATTGGTCGGCGTTGACGCTGGTTGTGCTGATATCGTTGTCGATGGTAGCGGAAGTTTTGATCAATGACCGTGCTCTGCTCGTGTCATATCAGGGAGATCTGTATTTCCCAACCTATGCATCATTTCATCCTGGTACGGATTTTGGATTCGATTATGCTTATGAAACGAACTATAGAGATCTGCAGAAACGATTTAGAGAGAATGGTAGTAGTGACTGGTTGATTATGCCGGTGGTCCCGTATGATGCGTTTGAGAATGATCTTCGGCCCGGTACATACCCACCATCTGCGCCGTCATTGGCTAGGAAGCATTATCTGGGGACTGACTCGACTGGCCGAGATGTTTTAGCTCGCCTCGTTTACGGCTTTCGTCTGGCGATGGCATTTGCCGTGATTTTGCTACTTTGTAACTACCTGGTCGGCGTTGCTGTTGGTTGTGCGATGGGATATAGGGGTGGAGCGTTTGATCTATTGTTTCAGCGGGTAATCGAGATCTGGAACAATGTACCGTTTTTGTATGTCATTATGATCGTCGCCAGCATCGTTGTCCCGAGCTTTTGGACACTATTAGTCGTAATGGTCATCTTTGGATGGACCGGGATGACGTGGTATATGCGGACCTCGACTTATAAGGAGAAGGTGCGTGAATATGTACTTGCTGCTAGGGCGTTAGGTGCTTCAAATTCGCGCATAATTCTCAGTCACATACTACCCAATACCATATCGGTGATCGTTACTTTCATACCGTTTTCGATCGCGGGTGGGATCACCGCTCTCACAGCATTGGATTACTTAGGCTTTGGTTTGCCCCCGCCGACGCCAAGTTGGGGCGAACTGTTGTCACAAGGTACAACTCATTTGAAGTCTCCGTGGATCGTATCGTCTGTGGTTACGGCGATGGCAGCGGTGTTGCTAATGGTGACATATGTTGGGGAAGCAATACGCGAAGCCTTTGATCCGAAAAAATTCACATACTACGAGTAGGAAACTGATGAAAATATTTCGATTGCATGGCTTAGCCGGGCTTGCCTGTCTGACGCTTTTGCTGGTTGCTTGCGGCGAAGATACTGATGACACCCAAACGGTAGCCGCTGATGGGCTAACCGAATCGATAGAACTGCCTCCTATAATTGTGCAGGAAGGAGATGGTTTACCGGAAACGCTGCCATCGGATCTTATCTGGGAGACGAACGACGAGGATCCTGTGTTTGCGTCTCCCGAAGCGAAGCGTGGTGGTACTTTGCGCTCATTTATGCTGTCTTATCCACTGACCTTACGCCTGGTTGGTCCGGATTCGAATAGCGGCTTCGCGGGTTTCCTTCGTGCCAACCAATTGTCACCGGTCTCGTTCCATCCGGGCTCGCGTAACCCCATACCGTCGTTGGCCACCCATTGGGCGTTCGGTGCCGAAGGTCGCAGCCTTTATTACAAGTTGGATCCAAACGCCCGATGGTCGGACGGAGTTCCGGTAACCGCGGACGACTACATTTTTGCGATGCAGTTTATGCGGTCAAAAGAAATCGTTGCCCCCTGGTATAACAATTACTACACCGAGCGCGTTCGAGACGTGAAGCGTTATGATGATTATACGATTGGTATCCAGGGTGCTGATCCGAAACCCAAGGACGAAATGCACAGTAACTACGCCTTCGGTCCAGTGCCTAAACACTTTCATAAGTTAAGCGACGACTGGGTGCAGACTTACAACTGGCAGATCGCGCCGAACACCGGCCCTTATCGGATCACCGAAGTTAAGAAAGGGAAATATATAGAAGTGACCCGAAAAGCGGATTGGTGGGCGAATGATTTAAAATACTATAAGCGCCGCTTTAATCCCGACAGAATCCGATTCCGGGTTATCCGCGACATGAATATCGCCTATCAGCATTTTGAGAATGGCGAGTTGGATAGTTTCGGACTGGTGTTACCAGAGTTCTGGCATCATAAGGCGACTGGCGAGCTATACGACAAAGGCTATGTAAGCAAATACTGGTTTTACAATCAGCTGCCGGTGCCTTCGGCGGGAATGTATCTGAACGTTGCCGAGCCTTTGCTCGCGGATGAGAACATCCGTTTTGGGTTAGCGCATGCGATGAACATCGAACGGGTAATCGAAACGATCCTGCGCAATGACTACGAACGATTGCCGACATTCCAACTTGGCTTTGGCGACTACGATAATAAGGAAATCAAACCGCGCGAGTTTGACCTTGAGAAAGCCGGGAAATATTTCGATACCGCGGGATTCACAAAGCGGGGCAGCGACGGTATCCGCGTAAGGAGTGAGCAACGGCTATCGCTACAGGTTACCTATGGGGCGCCACACCATACGGCGCGCCTTGTTATATTGAAAGAAGAGGCAACGAAAGCCGGTGTTGAGTTAATCCTTCAGCTGCTTGATCCGGCCAGCGCCTTTAAGAAAATGCAGGAGAAGAAACACCAAATTGCTTGGATGACCTGGTCCTCCGCAGGGCTGGCGCCCCGATATTGGGAGCATTTTCACAGTGAGAACGCTAATAAGCCGCAGACGAATAATCTGGCGAATCATTCAACCCCGGAGATGGATGCACTCATCATGGAATACCGCGCCTCATCAGTTAAGGCGGAACGCGTTCAGCTGGCGCAGCGGTTGGAAAAAATGGTGCACGATGCTGGTGTGGTGATACCGACTTTCCAGGTACCGTACACTCGAGAAGCGGCTTGGCGGTGGGTGAAGCTTCCCGATTGGATGGGGACGCGGACCACGGGAGCTCTATTCAATGCGCAAGAAATCTCGGCAGGAATGTATTCCAGTGGTGGTTTGTTTTGGCTTGATGTTGACGGGAAAGAAGAAACGCTAAAGGCGAGAAAAGAGGGTCGCGATTTCGAACCGATTACCCTGAAGAACACGAAATATCGCGACGAATAATTGCCTATGTCGCCAATTTTGACTGTGGAGAAACTTTCGACGGCTTTTGACGTTGAGAACGAGTTGCTTACGGTCGTTGATGGTGTCAGTTTCGAGCTCGGCACAGGCGAGTTTCTTGGGCTGGTCGGAGAATCAGGCTGTGGTAAGAGCGTTACCGCGTTGTCGATTATGGGTTTGTTGCCAAAGCCATCTGGAAGGGTGACCGGCGGTGATATTCGTTTTGCCGGTGAAACCCTGCTTGGGCTTCGGGCGGAACAAATTCGTCGACTCAGCTGCAACCTGAACTCGATGATCATTCAAGAGCACATGACCGCTTTGAACCCGGTGCAATGCC
>CAZBOQ010000187.1:0-9334 GCA_964493555.1 uncultured Gammaproteobacteria bacterium
ACGAAACTCCCGAACTGCATGACCTTTACGGAGAGGAGTTTCGCGCCGCCTACGAGCAATACGAGGAGAAAGCGTCTCGCGGTAAAATGAGCGTCTTCAAAACCGTTCGCGCAGCTGATCTATGGCGCAAGATGCTCGGCATGCTCTACGAAACCGGTCATCCGTGGATTACCTTCAAAGATGCCTGCAACCTTCGCTCACCACAACAACACACTGGTGTAGTCCACAGTTCCAACCTTTGCACCGAAATCACGCTCAATACATCGGCTGGTAAAGAGATAGCGGTCTGTAATCTGGGCTCTGTGAATCTTGCCCAGCACATCATCGATGGGGTTCTGGATAAGGAAAAACTTGAGCAGACAATCTCGATCGCCATGCGAATGCTCGATAACGTAATCGATTATAACTATTACAGCGTCTCCACCGCTCGCAAATCCAATTTGCGTCACCGTCCTGTCGGACTCGGTCTGATGGGTTATCAAGAGGCACTCTATAAGTTACGCCTGCCATTCGGTTCGGAAGCAGCAGTCGAGTTCGCGGACCAGTCGATGGAGGCCATCGGCTACTACGCGATCAAAGCCTCCACAGATCTCGCCGAAGAACGCGGTAGCTATTCGAGCTTTGAGGGCTCCCTTTGGAGTCAGGGCATCCTCCCCATAGACTCGATATCGAACTTGGAACACGGTCGCGGTGCTTACCTTGACGTGGATGACAGACAAACCCTGGACTGGGACAGTCTACGTAAGCGCGTTAAAAGCACCGGCATGCGCAATTCAAACTGCATGGCGATTGCACCGACCGCGACGATTTCGAACATATGTGGCGTTTCACAGTCGATCGAACCCACATATCAAAACCTGTTCGTCAAATCGAACCTGTCGGGAGAGTTCACCGTCGTCAACCCCTACCTCGTTAACGATCTGAAAGAAGCAGGTCTCTGGGACGAGGTCATGGTTAATGACCTGAAATACTATGACGGCAGTGTACACAGCATCGATCGCATACCAACCGAATTAAAGGAACTGTATGCAACCGCATTCGAGATAGACCCACGTTGGCTAGTCGAAGCAGGCTCACGCCGCCAGAAATGGATCGATCAGGGTCAGTCCCTAAACCTATACATGTCGGAGCCGGACGGTAAAAAGCTAGACAACCTCTACAAATTAGCGTGGGTCCGCGGTCTTAAAACTACTTACTATCTACGCAGTCTAGGCGCAACGCACGTAGAGAAAAGTACCTTACAAGACGGCAAGTTAAACGCCGTACAGGCAACACCGGAGGCAGAACAAACGCAGGACGCGGCTGTATGCTCAATACTCGATCCTGATTGCGAGGCATGCCAGTAGAAACTGGTGCCGAGATGATGGACAAAGATTCGTCGTAATGAAACTTAGGGCACGAGGGGAACGTTAATGTTGAATTGGGAAGATCCAATCGGTCGTTTCAAAGACGCTAGGCAAGCTGCTAACGCACCCGCCTATAAAGAGGGCTCTGAAAAGTCACCCCCTGAACTAACGTTACAGACCATCGAATCGGCACCCAACACTGTTACCCACACCGGGACTATCCAGACCTCACCTGTGGAGAAAGCCGATCACGGAGTTACTGGTTTGGAACAAGTGGAATTCGGTGCCGAGCGTCTGGCGGTTGATGATAAACGCATGATCAATTGTCGCGCGGATCTCAACCAATTAGTGCCGTTTAAGTACAAGTGGGCTTGGCAGAAATATCTGGACGGGTGCGCAAATCATTGGATGCCGCAAGAGATCAACATGAACGCAGATATCTCCTTGTGGAAAGACCCAAACGCCTTGACCGAAGACGAACGCCAGATCGTAAAACGCAACCTTGGTTTTTTTTCCACCGCAGACTCGCTAGTAGCAAACAACCTAGTATTGGCGGTGTATCGGCACATCACTAATCCGGAATGCCGGCAATATCTACTCAGACAAGCCTTCGAAGAAGCGCTGCACACCCATGCCTATCAGTATTGCGTCGAGAGCCTAGGCTTGGATGAGGCCGAAATTTTCAATATGTATCGCGAAGTACCGGCAGTGCACGACAAAGCCTCGTGGGCAATGCGGTTCACAGAAAGCCTGGGCGATCCTGACTTTCATACCGGCACGCCTAAGACGGATCAACGTTTGTTACGAGATCTGATTGCCTTTTACGTCGTATTCGAAGGAATTTTCTTCTACGTCGGCTTTGTTCAAGTGCTGAGCATGGGCAGGCGCAACAAAATGACCGGTGTCGCGGAGCAATTCCAATACATCCTGCGCGACGAGTCGATGCACATGAACTTCGGAATTGATGTTATCAATCAGATAAAAATAGAGAATCCAAGCTTATGGACCACTGATTTCCAGGCGGAGATCGTAGACCTTATTACCGAAGCAGTGGAGCTTGAGGTGCGCTATGCCTCCGACTCGATGCCGCGCGGCGTACTGGGCTTAAACGCCTCGATGTTTGAAGAATATCTCCACTTTATCGCCAACCGGCGTTGTACTCAGATAGGGTTGCCCGAACTCTATCCAGGCGTAACTAATCCATTCCCCTGGATGAGCGAGCTAATCGACTTGCAGAAAGAGAAGAACTTCTTCGAAACCCGAGTCACGGAATACCAAACAGGCGGTGCTCTCAGCTGGGACTAAACTGGGCATTTAGACCTCCTCGATAAGCTGAAGGTACCGCATTGACTGGCGTCCGGTTCAGGCCGGGCGCCAGCTTTTTTTTCTATATGCCCGACCCGGATTGTCCCACAGGAAGCAGATACGTTAAAATTCCTCTGCCGGACTTCCGTAACATGTTCGTCAACAAAAACTGGGGGGAACTCATGACAACTGTAGTTACCGAGAACTGTAAAGACTGCCGTTACACCGATTGCGTCACAGTTTGCCCGGTGGAATGTTTCCACTATGACGACACCATGTTATATATCGATCCTGAAGTCTGCATCGATTGCAGCGCCTGCATTCCCGAGTGCCCCGTAGAAGCCATCTACGAAGAAGACGACCTGCCCGAGGGCATGGAAGAATGGGTTGCGATTAATGCTGAACGTTCACCCGAGCTACCCGTGATCACAGATAAACAGGACCAACTTCCGAGCGCTGATGACAAAAAAGCCGCCCTCGGATTTTAATCAGATCTGCCAGGTATCTACTCCTCTTGAGTAAGTTAGGTACGGAGCAAAATCCGCTACGCGTAGCGATCGTCGGAAGCGGACCCAGCGGTTTTTACGCAACCGAGGCGTTGTTGCGTAGCGAGCACATGGTCAAGGTCGATCTCTATGAGCGCTTGCCTGCACCGTTCGGATTGGTTAGAAACGGTGTAGCTCCGGATCATCCAAAACTGAAAAAAGCGATCGGTGTTTACCAGAAGATCGCACAAGCTGACGATTTCAATTACCTCGGCAACGTTACCATCGGCACCGACATCGGTATCGACGCATTGCGTGCAGCTTATCATGCCACCATCCTGACCTGCGGAGCGGAAACCGACCGGCGGCTCGGCATTCCCGGAGAAGACCTTCCGGGTAGTTATACCGCGACAGAATTTGTGGGCTGGTACAATGGCCATCCCGACTACCGCGATCGTAATTTCGATCTTTCCCAAGAGATCGCCGTCATTGTCGGACAAGGTAATGTTGCCGCAGATGTCGCGCGCATTCTTGCAAAAACGGTGGATGAACTGAAACACACCGATATTGCCGAGCATGCCTTGGACGCTTTGGCAGATAGCGGCATCAAAGAGATTCATGTCATTGGCCGACGGGGTCCGACGCAAGCCAAATTCACGAGCAAAGAGCTTAAAGAATTCAACGAACTACAGGGTTGCACTCCAGTGATACCAGCGGACGAGCTAACCTTAAATCCTGCCAGCGAGGAGGAATTGAGTGAAAAGGGGACAGCCCGAAATGTAGGCCTTTTCCGCGGTTTCGAAGAACCGGACAACTTCCCAAAAACGCGGCAGTGTTTTTTCGAATTTTTGCGCAGCCCCAAAGAGATCATAGGAAACGGCCGAATAGAAAGAGTGATCATCGAACACAATGCTCTGACTGGTGATGCATTCTCCCAATCCGCACGGGGCACCGGTGAAACCTATGAGCAGCCCTGCGGGATCCTTTTCCGAAGCATAGGCTACCGCGGTATCGCGATGCCTAACGTACCCTTCGATGATAAATCAGGTGTCTTTCCAAACCAGCTTGGACGTGTGCTCGACGACGACGGCAAGCCCCTGACTGGGCTTTACGCCGCTGGCTGGATCAAGCGTGGACCGACCGGGATTATCGGTACCAACCGAGCCGATGCAATGGAAACCGTAAATGCACTCCTCGAAGATCTAGCTAGTTTCAAGACGCCCTCCCTCGCGATCGATGATCTACGGCAAACCCTTGCTGAGGCTAAAGTGCGCGTTGTTAGCTATCCTGAATGGGAGAGCATCGACGCGTCCGAGCTCGCCCGAGGAGAACCTAAGAACAAGCCGCGCGAGAAGTTCACTCGCGTACGTGAGATGTTAGAGGTACTTGACAACTAAGGCGCCCCCAACGAGTAAAGTTGTTACACACTTCGTTTTCTTCGGCGGTGCTCTCATTATCCCTGACATATTAAGCTCAACGTTTCCATATCGCTTCAGACAGCAGTGTTTAATTTTGTTTGGTCGTGATGATTCTGTTTAACGCCCGAATGTGCAGCGTCTAATTACAATCATTTTCTCTCCGTATCCCGATACGTCTACCGACGTAGACGGGCACGCCTAATACACGGTGCGCATGCTCGACCTCGGCTAGTCTATCCATTGTAAATGATTGAAAATCAGAAGCTTTTCTTATTTCCAGGTCAACGTATAAAAAGAGAATTTCTGCAACAGCGGAAAGGGTGTTTTTTTCGGCATTCCAGGTTTCGAAATACAAATGCACTTTATTGTGATCTCTGTCGAGTAGTTGAGTAGTCGTTCGGAGTCTTTCAGCCAGTAATAGCTCACCCCGATAGTCAATATTCGACGCTAGTGTCATCAGTGAGCTTCGACTTTCAGGGGCGCTTTCATTTCCAGAATCCCTGACACCAAATTTAACACCGATATAGTCAAAAAATATCTCGGAGGAGAAGTAAAAACATTCCATGTAATAGATCACATTCATGTGACCGTTGGCATCTATCCATTCGGGTTTCACCACGGCTGGCGTGATAAACGGCGTCGGCACGGTAGTCATCAGGAGATTATACGGTGGATCGAGTCAAATCCTCCGCATGCAGTACAATCCCCCACCAATGGAAACTTTCGAGGCTCGATACGCGCGGTTCATCACCGAACGGGCGCTAATAGCTATTGTTCTACCACTGCTTATAGTATCTGCACTAGGGACGGGCATCCGTCACCTGACGTTCGATTCCGACTACCGTTCCTACTTTAAACCGGACAACCCAGATCTGCTTGCATGGGACGCGTTATCCAATACATTTGGCGAATCAAATAGCCTAATGCTGATACTTGCCCCGCGTGATGGCGATGTGTTCACACGGGGAACACTAAGCGCCGTTGAGCACCTGACCAAACAGGCCTGGCAGATCCCGTACGCAACTCGAGTTGACTCGCTTTCCAATTATCAACATACCCGGGCAGATGGAAACAATCTGCTCGTTGCCGACCTGGTAACGAACGCCCACCATCTCAGCGATACAGCATTAGAGGAGATCCGCAAAGTTGCATTGGCTGAACGGTTACTTTTACATCGCCTTATTTCGCCAGATGGCTCGGTTACCGGCCTCAGTATTCGAGTTCCTATCGACACAATGGTCGATGCGACCGTCGCTTATGCTGAGATCACGGCCGAACTCGAACGAATCAACAACGAGTTTGAACATCGTTACCCAAACATAGATATGTACACCGGCGGGGAGGTCATGCTCGATATTTCGTTTATGACTGCTGCCAAGCGAGATGCACGAACGCTTTTGCCAGCAAGCGCTCTGTTAATGGCGGTTCTATTGACGCTGTTGCTGCGCAGCACTACCGCGACTGCCTTGACAATGTTGGTGATCGCGCTATCGGTAATAGGCGCGATCGGTTTACGGGGTCACAGTGGCGTACCGTTGACGGGGCAGAGCGGCTCGGTCCCAATCATCATCATGACTGTGGCGATAGCGAATTGCGTGCACGTGCTAGTGAGTTTCATTCACAAAGTCAACGTGGGAAATACGAAGCAAGCGGCGCTCCAGGAAAGCCTGCGGATCAATCTCCATCCGGTCTTTATTGCCAGCTTAACGACAACCCTCGGCTTTCTCACTCTAAATACGGCCGCAGCGCCACCAATGGCCTGGATGGGCAATACCGTTGCCGCTGGGGTCGTCATTGCATTTTTCCTCTCGGTGACACTGTTGCCCGGTGCGCTTTCCTTACTATCAATCAAACCGAAGCGGAGAACTGAAAACGACCAACAGTGGCTTGAGGGACTCGGTTACCTATTGATCAGGAAAACCAACGCGTTTTTACTGGCCTCCTCGCTGGTGATTATTCTTTTATGCTCACTGGTACCACTCAATGAGATCGAAACCAATCCATTCGATTTCTTCGATCGGTCCTTTGAGGTTCGGAGAGCAACTGACTTTCTCTCAGCCAATTTGACCGGTCCGGTAATCATTAATTATCAGCTAAGCTCGAAGACGCCGGGTGGCATTGCTGATCCCGAGTTTCTTGCCGACGCTGAGATGTTCGCCGAGTGGCTCCGCACCCAGCCAGAAGTCGTACAGGTAAGTTCCCTAACCGACACGCTCAAACGCCTGAACGCCAACATGCATCAAGGTAACCCCCGTTGGTACAAACTACCTTCAGAGCGCGATATGACAGCGCAGTACCTGCTTCTCTACGAGATGTCACTACCCTACGGGCTGGATTTGAACGATCAAATCGACGTATCGCGTTCATCGATAAAAACCGTTGCAGCGCTCAACCAAATCGACGGCAAATATCTGCTCGCCTTTGAACAACGTGTCCAAGAGTGGCTCACCGATAATGTCATCCATTTGCGCGGGAAAGGTCAGGGCCAAGGGCTCATGTTCCATAATCTTGCGCACATGAATATCACCAGTCTGCTTTGGGGTTCGGTGATGGCGTTGACAACCATCTCCCTGCTGTTGGTCTTCGCTTTTCGGTCATTAAAATTCGGATTGTTAAGTTTGCTCCCCAACCTGGTACCGGCAGCAATGGGATTTGGCGTTTGGGCACTGGTCAGAGGTAAAGTTGGGCTCGATATTTCGATGGTTATCGGTATGACACTCGGTATCGTCGTTGACGATACGGTACATTTTATCAGTAAGTACCTCCGCGCTCGCAGGGAAAATGACATGAACAGCGAACAAGCTATCGTCTATGCCTTTTCCACGGTCGGCAAAGCCTTGTTGGTAACATCGCTCGTCCTCGTTGCGGGGTTCGTTGTAGTTTCCATGTCTGGATTCGCGTTCAACTCCCGCATGGCAGAGCTGACTTCGATGGTGATCGTATTCGCGCTAGTCGTCGACTTCTTTTTCTTACCGACCCTGCTGATGAAAGTAGACTCGGGCACGCGCAATGTCGTCACATCTTGATTCGCAAAGCGTAAAGATCTTCACGACGGATCTCCGTAGCACGACCGATCATCTGCTCCAAATCGTCATCTATAGTAATATATCTTCCGGATAGGCTATCGGCGCGACCCGAAGCCAGTGCACAGACCAGGTCAACCACTCTTTGCGGTTCAACGGTCGTTTTGTTCTTCATAGCCGCTTGCAACGACGTGTGCAGGTATTCTGCGCGTTCACGCAAGGCATCGGAAGCCGTCAGCTCATCCAACATTCTCGTGTGCACGGTCCCAGGATGCACGGCAAACGCGAACACACCGGTTTGCTCGTTCTCGGCTGCAATAGTCCTGGTCAAATGGATAAGCGCAGCTTTGCTAGTCGTATAAGCCGAAATTGCGGGAAACGTTTCCGTACCACCGACGCTGGCAAGGTTAATGATACGGCCGCTAGAGCGCTCAATCATGCCCGGTAATACAGCCTGCGCACACAAAAATTGTCCTTTTAAGTTGACCTCGATCTCGTGCCACCACTCATCAGGGTCGACCTCGCTGACATTGCCGAAGGCCTTGAACACCCCGGCGTTGTTCACCAACACGTCGATCGGTCCTAACTGTGTTTGAATGTCCTTGAACGATGCCCGAACCGCCGCGTTATCGGTAATGTCCGCCTTGGACACTAACACCCGTGCACTCATCAATTCGAGTCGACCGAGCATCTCATCCAATTGAGTTTGAGCGCGCCCAATCACGCCCACTGCCGCACCTGCGGCGGCAAGACCCATAGCAAATTCGCGCCCGAGACCCTGGCCGCCACCAGTAACGACAGCAACCCGCCCCTCAAGATTCATCAGAGCCCTCGCTTGTTCAGGTCAAATAGTCCATCGTGACTTCAGGATAACGGAAAAGCACACCGACCGTGAATGATCTTACGCAGAGATACCGCGAACAACATGAGTGTCATGCTCCATCCCAATTGGGTCGACGATCCCCGTTGAGATCCGACAACGAGCGACGATCCTCTGTGGGCTTCGAAGTTAACCTCTATGCAAACACTATAGTCACCGCTACCGTTAGCGTTAGCGTCTGAACACATCAACCAGACACTAAAGAGAACAACTCAATATTTTCAGTATACTTACACAAAGTTTTCACCAGGTTCGAGGGAGCCATGACCAACGGCAACAGCGGTAAAGTTTTCTTCGGTTGGTGGGTAGTACTCGCTTCCGCTGTCGGCCTCGCAGTTCATTTCGGTCCGGTGATCACCCTGACCTTCGGCCTGTTTGTTAAACCCTTAGGAGAAGATTTCGGCTGGGGTCGAGGGCAGATCTCGCTGGGATTCACTTTAGCAACATTGGTCATAGTAGTGCTCCAACCGGTTGCGGGCCGTCTGGTCGATCGAGTCGGTGCGCGCCTAGTAATTCTACCTGGAGCGGCGTTGCTCGGCTGCTGCATCATGGCATTCTCTCTCTTTAACGGCACGCTGTGGTTTTATTATTTGCTATTTATGCTCGCCGGCTTGTTCGCCACGACAACCAATCCTGTCCCCTACTCCAAGATCGTATCGCGCTGGTTCGCCCGGCGCCGAGGCCTCGCCCTGGCCTTAGCCGTCAGCGGCAGTTCGCTCGGGTCAATAATCTGGCCGAATGTTGTCCAGCATGTGATCTCTGGGTATGGATGGCGAACTGCGTACATGGTCATGGGCGCAGCAATGATCGCACCGCCACCGAAACCCATGATTGCCAGACCAGCTGCCATACCACGGCGGTCGGGGAACCAGCGGAT
>CAZBOQ010000188.1:0-20190 GCA_964493555.1 uncultured Gammaproteobacteria bacterium
CTTATGTACGGCTTAAAGCTGAAGGAATATTACCGGTTTGGCCAATAAATCATGGTCCTTCGATTTCGTTGTACTACCGCGATCCGGATGGCAACCATAATGAACTGCAGGACGATACATTTCCCACGCATGCTGAGTGTAAGGAATACATCGCCCAAAGCTCAGAGTTTCGAGCCGACCCGATTGGGGTTGAGTTCGAACCGGATGCATTGGTAGACGCCTATGAAACAGGAATGCCGTTAATAGAGATTTTTAAACGCGGCACTTTGCCTCCACCCAAGATAGAGCCGTCCCGTACGTTCGGACCCGCATGCCGAACTCGGTTGTTAACTATGCAGGGATGATCGACGTGTTGATATGAATACCCGGCCGTTAAGAGATCTAACCGAAGAAGAGATTTGGCGATATGAGGAAGACGGGGTTATTCACGTTCGTGGCTTGTGTGATAACGACTGGGCGGATCTGATTCGCAGTGCTTGTGAAGAAAATCTGGACAATCCTAGTCCGCGGGTGCGTGAGGCGGTCAAGTTGGGTGAGCAAGGTCGCTTCCAGAGCGATGCCTGGGTTTGTTACCACAACGATAAGTTTCGCCAGTACGCATTCGATTCACCCTGCGCGGAAATAGCTGCACAGGTGATGCGTACCGATAAAACTTATTTCTTTTACGACCAGCCTTTCGTGAAATTACCGGAAACCCCGGCTGAAACGGCATGGCACAACGATCTACCCTTCTGGCCATTCAAACAAGTCGAGGGGATCTGCTCGTTATGGATGGCGGCCAATGATTTTGGACAAGACACCAGTGGTCTTGAATTTGTGCGTGGGTCGCACAAATGGGATAAGTGGTATCTCGCGGTTACCCACGATCGTGATCCGGCATTCATGCAGACGGACCTACCAGAGTGCCCCAACTTCAGCGAACTACGAGACGAATATGACGTGGTTGCTTGGGACATGCAAGCGGGTGATGTGCTGATATTTAACACGCTAATAGTTCATGGGTCCGGGGGTAATCCTTCGAAAACCACGCCGCGTTATGCCCATTCAACCCGCTGGCTAGCGGACAATGCGATCTGGGATCCTCGCCCGGCAACGGTTGGCGCGTTGATGCCGAATGTAGATCACCTTCCGGCCGGTCAATCAATCGCACAGGAAATTTTTCGCGATACCTTTCCACAGGTTTACCCGAACGTCTACTAGCGCCGCGCGGGCAATGAGTTGCCCAACCTTCGGCGTTTCGGTTTGCTCGCGCGGCGGTTATTATGCGTCGCCCTGATGACCAGCTCACCCCCTACCGCGACCAGCGGAACTGAAACCATCCCTAAGCCATATCGCTGGGCCATGCTGGCTGGTACGTGGTTCATTTATTACTGTTTCTCACTGATCGTCGTATCTACTGCTCCGCTGGTTAAGCCTGTCACCGAAGATCTGGGCTTAAGTCTTTCGGCGATGGGTAGCCTGATGGGGGCCTGGCCGCTTGTGTATATTGCTGCGGCAATTCCGGCGGGCGCTTTTTTAGATCGATTCGGTGTTCGTCGTGCCTTGTTGATCGCTGCAGTAATCATGGCGGCATCAGCGCTGCTGCGCGCAACGGCTACTGGTTACATGAGTATGTTTTTCGCGATTGCCTTGTTTGGGCTGGGCGGTCCGCTGATATCGGTCGGGGCGCCTAAGCTGATAAGTGCGTGGTTTTCGGGGAAGGAACGTGGGTTGGCAATGGGTATTTATATTACTGGCCCGAGTCTCGGTGGTATCACCGCATTGGCACTAACGAACAGTGTTTTCATGCCGTTGACCGGAAGCGACTGGCGTGCGGTGTTGCTGATTTATGCTTGTATCACATTGGTTGCCGGTTTCGTTTGGTTCCTTATCACCCGTCCAATACATAGTCGGGTCGATGAAAATCTGCCGGGACGGGCATCATTGTCCGAGCAGCTGCAGATTTTCTCCGAGTTGCTTGCCCTGCCGTCCGTTCGGTTGGTTTTGGTCATGGGTGTTGGGATCTTCGCGTTCAATCATGGACTTAATAATTGGTTGCCCGAAATCCTCCGCCACGGCGGTATGAGTTCGGTAGAGGCCGGTTATTGGGCAGCGCTTCCGACTGCGGTCGGTATCATTGGTGCGCTCGTGTTGCCGCGTTTTGCCACCCCGCACAGACGCCAACCGATGTTAGTCGCCTTACTTTTGTGCGCCGCTGGCGCTGCTTTTCTGATTAACATTGCGTCCGGTGGTGTACTTGCCATCGGCCTGTGTCTTCAAGGCACCTCGCGCAGCGCGATGATGCCCATCCTCATGCTTTTGTTGATGGAGTCGGAGGAGGTCGGTTCGCGCAACATGGGCGCCGCGGGTGGATTATTTTTCTCGGCGGCTGAAGTGGGGGGTGTGGTTGGACCGTTGGGCTTGGGTGTTGTAGCTGATCTTTCTGGGGGATTCACGCTGCCACTTGCGTCGCTATCTTTATTGGCAGTTGGCCTGGCGCTTTTGGGTTCTCGATTACGGCATCTGTTGCATCCTGTTAAAGCTTAGAAAAGATCGAGATGCCTATTAGTTTCTTACCCCTCCCTGCTCACACAGGGGGAGAGGGTGAAGGTGTCAGAAGGCCACGATGGCTATAAAGCCCCCCTAGCGCGATCAATCACATGTAAAGCGTCGTCAGGCGGCCAATTACCACGCCAAGCTACAAACTGGTCGGGACGTACCAGTACCAGATCACGTTCATATAGTTCACGTGCATGCGCATCATCGATATCTACCGCTTCAAGCGGCACACCGCGCTCTTTAGCGGCGTTCTGGATCGACGATCCATCGGCGCCGTTGAAGCATAGCAGCGTGAAATAGCGGCCGAACTTGTTGTAGATCGGCGTTCCATCGTCCAAGAACACGTGCGGTGGCAGTGTGCCCGGCCAGCTTCCCGGTTTGTAGTGCTCATGGTCGAAACTGGGGGGGTTGCCGATCTCATCGCATATCAGGGGCGACCCTTCGTAACGGAAGCCGCGTTGTATTCCCCATCCCTCGTTCTCGACGTTGGTGTAATCGAGTATCTGCCGTGCGAGTTTACTTCGTTGCTCGGCACCCGTAGCGGAATCGTCATGGATTATGGGGTCGTAGTTGAGTGCGATCTGTACGCGGACATGCATGTGTTCCCAAGACCATTTACGGTTGCGTACCGCTACTGGATGGCGTTCCAGTTCGTAGGCGGGCAGTAGGTTGTCGCCGCCCCAGCCCTGCAGCATCGCCGCGAATTTCCAAGCCAGTGCAGCAGCGTCGGCGACACCGGTGTTCATGCCATAACCGCCCGTGGGAATGACCTGGTGGGCAGAGTCACCAGCCAGCCAAATACGGTCATGGCCGAAGCTGTTCGCAACCAGCAAGTGTGCATACCAGGGATTGGCCTGTAACAGTTCGAAATCGAAATCCTGGCCAACCGAGTCGCGTAAATGTTCCTCGGGGTTAACTGCGTAGGCATCCTCGCCAGGCGGTATCGGTCGCAACATAGTCCAATATTGGTCGTCGTCCTGTGCAATCACCGTGCCGTGCACTGGTGATTGGTAATGCCACGCTACGCCATGACGACGCAGCAAGTCGTAATCACGCGAGCGGAAATGCAACATCCACATTTGTACGGCTTGAAAGCTGCCGTCATTTTTTACCCCTAAACGTTTGCGTGTCGAACTGCCACCGCCGTCGCAGCCGGCGAGGTAGCTGCACCGGACCTCCTCCCTTTGGCCAGTAGCAATTTCGTTGATGATCGCGGTGACGCCATTGTCGTCCTGTTCGAAACTCTCCAGGCTCCAACCAAAGCGAACTTCGATCTCTGGTTTGGTTTCGAGAAGATTTTTAAGCACTGGTTCGACGACGATCTGGGAGATCCGGATCTGCGGCTCCATTGCGCCGCTGCCATCGTTGTTCGCGCGGATCGTTTCACGCTGTTGGTCGATACTCGCGTATCGGAAGCGGCACAGCTCCCACTCGTTTAACTTACTTAACCAGATAACGTCCATCGGGCTTTCATGTGGCACGCTGGCATCGAAGATTGCATCTGCGACGCCGATCCGCCGGAAGTGTTCGATGCTCCGTGCATGGGTGATGTCCATCTTAGGATGTACCGTCGTCCCAGCGTTTCGTTCGACCAGCAGCGCTCTTATGCCATAACGCGATAGTTCGTGGCCCATAAGAAGGCCGATGGGTCCGCCGCCAACAATTAAAACAGGAGTTTCGATCATGTGCCGTTACGATTGCAGTTGTGCCGGTAGCCGGGGTGCTGCCGAAGCATAGTGTACCGAAGTTCAGAATCAACACAGAGGCGCTAACAACGGAGCAGGCGAACGCCCACAGAAAGTAATGTTATAATGTAACGATCCGAGCTAGTCCCTGCTACTAATCTGAGGAGAAATAATGCTGTCTCGCCCAAAGCGAGCGATCACCTACGTGTTGGCCTGTCTATTGGCCCAGAGTGCGGTGTGGGCCGTTCCAGTAGAGGTGGTTGTCAGCATCTTACCGCTCAAGAACTTCGTCGAAAATATCGGCGGACCTGAGGTCTCGGTGTCGACTATGGTGGGTACCGGGCATAGTCCCGCCACCTATGAGCCGACACCGAAGCAGCTGACGGCAATGGCGGACGCGCGGGTTTATTTTCGCATCGGTGTACCATTTGAGAATGCCTGGATGGACCGCATCGCCGCCTTGTATCCGAGACTGCCGATCATCAATTGCCGGTACTCGAAGACCAATGAGCTTGATCCGCATGTCTGGACTAGCCCGCTTAATGTCGCGGTGATCGCCGTATGTATTCGAGATGCTTTGATCGCAGTTGCGCCGACGCAGGTGGATTTGTTTGAACAGCGACACCGGCAATTCGCCGCGAGTCTCGCTGGTCTCGACACTGATATTCGTCGACGGCTGCACGAATCTGACGCGTACGAGTTTCTGGTATTTCATCCGGCTTGGGGACACTTTGCCGCTGAGTACGGACTTCAACAAATTGCGCTGGAACACGCTGGCAAGCAACCCGGGGCACGCATGCTCACACGTTTGATCGATCATGCTGGCAAACGCCGACTTAAGGCTATTCTAGTCCAACCGCAGTTCAGCAGGTCACTCGCCGAAGTTGCCGCAAAAGAGCTTCATGCGCGGCTGGTGGAGGTCGATCCGCTGGCTGAGGATTACCTGGCCGCTATGGAGGCGTTGACGCTGGCGGTGACAATGACAAGTGGGCCATGAGCTCAGCCATATCTGTTCGTGGGTTGAGTTTCTCTTACGGTGGACCGTTGGTCCTGCAGGACATCGATCTCGACGTGAAGAGGGGCGAGTTCATCGGATTGGTTGGCCCTAACGGAAGTGGTAAGAGCACATTGCTCGAATTGATACTGGGTCTCTTGTCTCCGACTAGAGGTTCCATTGAAGTGTGCGGGACCTCGCCGCTGCAGGGCCGCAGCTGCATCGGTTATTGCTCGCAATTCGCGTCGTTCTCTCGTGATTTTCCGATTACTGTCGAAGAGATGGTAATGCTGGGTAGCCTGGATACGGGCTCGCCGTTGGGAGGATTTCGCGCTGCTGAACGGGCAGCGGCCGATACGGCGATGACGGCGACCGATGTCGCCGAGCTGGGACGCCGACGCCTGAGCAGTCTTTCGGGGGGAGAATTGCAACGGGTCATGATCGCACGGGCATTGGCGGGAAGACCCGCGGTTTTGATTCTCGATGAATCTACCGCGAACGTGGATCATCATGCCGGGGAAGAGATTTTCCATCTGTTGCGCTCGTTGCAGGAGAACATGACGATTATTGTCGTCTCGCACGACATCGGTTTTATCTCCTCCTATGTTGACCGGGTGGCCTGCCTCAATCGGGTACTGGAGGTGCATTCAGTCAGTGAGATAGATCAAGATGTATTGGAACGTCTGTATGGGGACCATGTAGCGGTGATCGATCATGCGCATTAGGAATACGAGATGTCCGATATCGGTAAACGGTGACGTGCGCGGTGTTTGAATTTTTCGGTGCTGTTGGCGAACATGCGTTTCTGCAGAATGCACTGTGGGCTGGTGTCCTGGCGAGCATCGGCTGCGGTGTTACCGGCACCTATGTTGTGGTTAGGCGGATCGGCTTGATCTCTGGTGGCATTGCCCATGCAGTGCTCGGTGGAATGGGCGTCGCATATTTTTTTGGTCGTGAGCCGTTGCTCGGCGCCGTAATCGCCGCGTTGCTCGCCGCGATACTTATCAGTTGGATCAGCCGTCGTCACGGGGAACAAGAGGACATTTTGATCAGCGCCGTGTGGGCTATCGGGATGGCGATCGGGATCTTGTTCATAAGTAAAACGCCCGGCTATACCGTAGATTTAATGAGTTATCTGTTCGGTAATGTTCTGCTGGTCGATACGACCTCTCTTAAGTTGATGGCACTGCTGGATGTGGTTATCGTTGGATTTGTTCTTGTGTTTTACAAACAATTACTCGCGACCGTTTTTGATGAGGAGTTTGCGCGGGTGCGGGGATTGCGTACCGCGCTTATCTATACCTTGTTGTTATGCATGGTGGCGTTGACGGTGGTTCTGTTGGTGCCAGTGGTCGGTCTTGTGCTGGTCATCGCCTTACTTACGTTGCCAGCCGCGATCGCGGTTCACTTCGTGAGTTCCCTGGGAGGCATCATGTTGGTTTCTATAATCCTTGGGATGGTTTTTACCGGTACAGGCATGGCTCTGTCGTATCAGCCTGATCTCCCAGCCGGTGCTACTATTATCATCGTCGCTGGCTTCGTATATTTGATGGCGATTGCCTTTGCTAATCACCGCCGCGCGGCTAGCGCGCGTAATGCTGTCGATTTATCCAAAAGAGCGGGACCATGACCTCTAGACCGCAAGTGCTACGCGAATTTAAACGCCGTCGTCATCGCCATAACCAATGTGTGGCCGACGCGGTCGCGGTTGCCGAAAGTCGTTGTACCAAACTTGGTTATCGTCTAACTAGTTTGCGTCGCCGTGTGCTCGAGTTCGTGTGGGCGAGCCATGAACCGGTGAAGGCTTACGATGTATTGAGCCGGTTACAGGTGGAACGGGAAGGTGCTGCACCGCCTACTGTTTACCGGGCACTGGAGTTTCTCCAGGAAGTTGGGCTGGTGCACCGCATCGAATCGTTGAACGCCTTCGTTGGTTGCGGTAACCCGGAGCGTTCGCACCTCGGTCAGTTTTTGATCTGCCGTACCTGCGGTACGGTCGCGGAAATAGATGACACCGACATCACTGCAGTAATTGCTGGAAAAGCAGATGCAATGGGGTTCGCCGTCGACCGGGAGACGATAGAGATCGAGGGTTTGTGTGCGCACTGCCGATGACGAGTTTGTTCGGCGTTACACTAATAAAGAAGGATCGAGGTAGCCAGGTGTGCCCACCCGCAGGGGGATAGGTCAACTGCGCGCGGCAAGAAAATCTTTCAAAGCAACACCTGTATGTGAGCGTTTGCGGGAAACTTGCTGCGGTGTCCCTTGTGCAACGATTCGCCCACCCCGGTCACCGGCTTCCGGACCGAGATCGATTAACCATTCCGCCTCGGCGATGATGTCGAGGTTATGTTCGATGACCACAACGCTGTTGCCGCCTCCGACCAGGCGGTGTAATACGCGGATGAGTTTCTCGACATCAGCCATATGCAAACCGATAGTCGGTTCGTCCAGCACGTATAATGTGTGTGGCGGTACGCGTTTGCTGGAAGGTTTGGCCTTGGCTAGTTCGGTGATCAACTTGATTCGCTGCGCCTCACCGCCGCTGAGCGTAGGGCTTGGCTGGCCAAGGGTCAGGTAACCGAGACCAACGTCATGCAAAAGCTGCAATGGATGACGGATGATCTCATGTGTGGCGAAGAATTCGATCGCCTGATCGACACTCATTGCTAGCACCTCGGCAATGTTTTTTCCTTTGAAGATGATCCCCAAAGTGTCGCTGTTGAATCTTGTGCCGGCACATACATCGCATAACACTTTGACGTTGGGAAGAAAACTCATTTCGATCTTTTTCATTCCCTGACCATCGCAGGCGTTGCAGCGTCCAGCAGCTACGTTGAACGAGAAACGGTTAGGTTTGTATCCTCGCATGCGTGCTTCAACTGTTTCAGCAAACAGCCTGCGGATGTAGCCCCACATGCCTACATAGGTCGCAGGGCAGGATCGCGGTGTTTTTCCAATCGGTGTTTGATCGACCTCGAGCACGCGGGCAATTTGCTCTGCGCCGTTGATCGATTTGCAACCGAAAAACCTTGTCTTTCCCTTACGGTGTTTGCGACGGGCGGATACCAATTGAAACAGATTCTGCTGTAGTACCTCGCGCACCAGTGTGCTTTTTCCACTGCCGCTCACGCCGCTGATACAAACCAGACGGCCCACTGGTAGTTTGAGGTCAAGGCCCTTTAGATTGTTTACGTCGGCGCCACTGATGCGAAGATGAGGATCTGTCTGGCGCACTGGAGCACGTTCGGTGTTGACGAGCGGATGACGCAACGGATTAGTTAGAAAACGTCCGGTTGTTGACCGCTTTGCCTTCATTACCTTGGAAAGTTTGCCCTCGGCAATGACTTCGCCTCCGTTCATACCGGCCCCAGGCCCAAGATCTACCAAGTGAGAGGCTCTTCGGATAGTGTCTTCGTCGTGTTCGACCACCACGACGGTATTGCCCTTAGATTGTAGTGATTCCAACATGGCGAGTAGCAAACGGTTGTCGCGTGGGTGTAGGCCGATGGTTGGTTCGTCGAGGATGTAACACACGCCGCGCAGATTGGAGCCCAACTGCGCAGCCAGACGAATCCTCTGTGCCTCACCGCCACTCAAGCTCGGTGCGGCGCGGTCTAGCGAGAGGTATGAAAGTCCAATTTGATTTAAAAAGGTTAGGCGTGAATCGATCTCGGCGACGATGTCTTTGGCGGTTTCGGCATCACGACCAGAAAGTTTTAAGCCCGAGAAGTGTTTCTGAGCGGTTGCGATCGATAGCGAACTTAAGTCGGCGATGCCCTGTCCTTGAAAACGTACTGACAGTGCTTCGCGGCGCAGCCGTGTGCCCGCGCAGGCGCCGCAGGCTTGTTCCGTTCGTTCCTGCTTGTCGTTCCACAAACTTTCCTCTCCGCTTTGGGTTTCATCAAAACCTTCCAGCTCGGCACCCGTACCAAAACATTGCTGGCACCATCCGTGTCGGGAATTGAAAGAAAAGAGTCTTGGGTCGAGTGCTTCGAAACTGCGCCCGCAGCTGGGGCAGGCGCGATTGGTGGAGAACAAAATCTCCTCGATCTGAGCGCCCTGGCTTGGGGAGGTCACTACCAACGCCGCGCCTCTGGCGAAATCTAACGCGGTGGTGAGCAGTTTCCGCAGTTCCGCTTCACCACTGGGCGTCACCCGAATTGCACCGATAGGTAACTGGATGTTGTGTTCCTTAAAGCGGTCGAGTCGCGGCCATTCGGCAGTCGACAGAGGTTGCCCATCGACGCGCAAAGTATCGAAGCCTTTGTTCGCCGCCCACTTGGCAAGATCGGTGTAATATCCTTTGCGCGCTACCACCAGCGGCGCATAGATTTCAATGTGTTTCCTTTGGAAGTCTTTCAAAATGCGCGCTAGGATGAGTTGCTCGGACTGCTGATTGATCGGAAGATCACAGTCGGGACAATACTGTGTGCCCAGTTTGACGAACAGTAGGCGCAGGAAATGATAGATCTCGGTTAATGTTGCGACGGTACTTTTACGTCCGCCGCGGCTGGTGCGCTGCTCGATGGCGACCGTCGGTGGGATGCCGGATACAATATCGACTTCTGGACGGGCAGCTGGTTGTACGAACTGGCGTGCGTACGCATTAAGCGATTCCAGATAACGGCGCTGACCCTCCGCGAACAGAATGTCGAATGCAACAGTGCTTTTACCGCTGCCGCTGACACCGGTAATCACTGTAAAACGGTCATGCGGGATGCGGATGTCTACGCTTTTCAGATTATTTTCGCGAGCGTTCACGATCCCGATCTCCTTGGTGTTGGCGGAGCGTTTTTTCGGGATTCGTCTTCGAGACCCGACATCGCATGCTTGCATCAGAGCCGGTCCCTCCGCTAGCGCTTGCCCGGTGTGGCTACGTTCGTGCCGTTTGATTTCCGCGGGCGTACCCAAGGCTACTATCCGGCCGCCGTCGTCGCCGCCTTCGGGACCTAGATCAATGATCCAATCGGCCGCACGGATGACATTCAGGTTGTGTTCGATGACGACCAGTGAACGACCCTGTTCAAGCAGGCGTGTGAAAGCCTTCAAAAGAGTCGCGATGTCATCAAAATGCAATCCCGTCGTGGGTTCGTCAAACAACAGTAGGTCGGTTTTGCTGTTCGCATCCGCCTGTTTGGTTTTACGACCACCGTGCGTTTTTGCAAGTTGTCCTGCGAGCTTTAGGCGTTGCGCTTCACCACCACTCAAACTCGGCACTGGCTGACCGAGTTGCATATAAGATAGGCCAACAGCGTGCAGTGGTTCCAAGGCGCGCTCGAGATTTACGCATCCGGCGAAGAAGATTAACGCTTCACTAACCGTCATTTCTAAGACGTCCGCGATCGATTTGCCGCGACCTATCTGTCCGTTTGGCGGCGTAAGTTTCACCTCAAGGATCTCGGGGCGATAGCGACGGCCTGCACAATCGCTACAACGTAAATAGACGTCGCTCAGGAACTGCATTTCGATATGTTCAAAACCGTTACCCTTGCAATTCGGGCAGCGACCGTCGCCAGTATTGAAGCTAAATGTTCCCGCTGTGTAGCCGCGTGAAATCGCCAACGGCGCTTTGGCAAATAGCTTACGTATTGGGTCGAGTGCGCCGACATAGCTTGCAGGATTGGAACGCGTGGTTTTGCCGATCGGGGATTGATCGATTAGCACAATTTCGTCTACGTGGTGTACACCCTGGAGTGTGCGGTGTTTTCCTGGTGCTTCCACAGGTTTGCCCCTAATCTTTCGCAGTGCGCGGTACAGGATCGTTTCGATCAAGGTCGACTTTCCAGATCCACTGACGCCAGTAATGCAGACTAGGCGCCGTAAGGGGATCTCAACGTCTATGTTGGCGAGGTTGTGTTCGCTGGCACCGAGGATCTTCAGGTTCTGAGCGCGAGTGTGGGTTTGCTTATCGGTCCTCGACGTCTCGTCATATACGCTTTTTCGACCGGATAGATAGGCGCCGGTCAAGGAGCGTTTATTGTGCAGCAGTTGTCTCGGGGTTCCCGAGAACACTATGTTACCGCCGTTCTCGCCTGGGCCGGGTCCAAGATCGATGACCCGGTCGGCTGCCAGCATTACCTGTTCGTCGTGTTCTACCACTAATAGCGAGTTGCCCGCATCGCGCAAACGGTGCAGGACCTCGATGACCCTCCGCATATCGCGTGCATGTAATCCGATACTGGGTTCATCGAGCACGAACAAAGTATTAACCAGCGAGGTGCCGAGCGCTGTGGTCAAGTTGATGCGCTGCACCTCACCGCCGCTCAGGGTCCGTGATTGACGATCAAGTGTAAGGTAGCCGAGGCCGATTTCGACCAGGTAGCGGAGTCTTTCATTGATCCCCCCTAACAAGAGTTTAGTTGCTTCATCCAGCGGTGCCGGCAATGTTAGATCGCTAAAAAACCCCGCTGTTTGTGTCAGTGGCAGTAGCATGATGTCGTGGATATTCATACCGGGCAGCGCGGCGTCAGTGCTTTGAGCGGTGTCTACAACGGAGTGACTTCCTAAACGCCAGAGCAGTGCTTCAGGTTTCAGCCGCGCCCCGCGGCATTTGGTGCAGGTCTCATAAGAGCGATACTTCGAGAGCAGCACGCGGATATGCATTTTGTAAGCTTTGGTCTCTAACCAAGCGAAGAATCTCGACACTCCATACCATTTGCCATCCTGCCGGCTACCTTCGCCATGGAGCACCCAGTATTTGTGTTTGGTGGTGAGTTTCTTCCAAGGGCGGTTGATCGGGATCTTGCGCCGTTTTGCATACCGTATGAGGTCCTCCTGGCATTCCTGATAACTGGCGCTTTGCCACGGTTTTATCGCGCCTTCAGCTAATGTCTGCAATTCATCGGGGATCACCAGTCGGTAATCTATTCCCATTGTGCGCCCGAATCCCCGACAGCTCTCGCACGCGCCCACCGGTGAGTTGAAGGAAAAATTGTTCGGGATAGGTTCCTGATAATGGATGTCGCAGTTGGCACAGTGAAGGCCACTAGAGTAGCGGACCGTGGTTTGCACCTTGCCTTGTCCGTTGAGCCGGTGAATTGTGATCCGGTCTCTGCCAAATTTGAGCGCGGTTTCTATGCCCTCGACGAGACGGGTGCGGTTCTCCGGATCGGCGCGCAAGCGATCTTGGATGACCTCCCAATGTTTATCGTGTCGGTCATATATTCGGGTGTAGCCCTGTGCAGCCAGCCATCCCTCGATTTCTTCGGCAGCGAAGTTGTCGGGAACCACGATGTCGAATGTCAGCACCAAACGTGCTCTGGTCTCTTGTTTAGTTCGGGCCGCGAGCAGCTTGGTTGCGATGGTTTGCGGCGTATCGCGCATGACTGGTTGGCCGCAGCCGCGGCAGAAAAGATCGGCCGCGCGCGCGAACAACAGCTTTAAGTGGTCGTTTAGTTCGGTCATAGTGCCGACCGTCGAGCGCGAGGTGCGTACCGGGTTAGTCTGATCGATCGCGATCGCTGGGGGGATCCCGTCGATCCGCTCGGTCGACGGTTTATCCATACGATCCAGAAACTGGCGAGCGTAAGGAGAGAAGGTTTCCACGTAACGTCGTTGGCCTTCAGAATAAATCGTATCAAATGCCAATGACGACTTGCCGGAACCGCTAACGCCAGTTACCACGATCAACTCGTGCAACGGCAGCTCGAGATTGAGATCTTTTAGATTGTTCTGGCGCGCACCGATGACGCGTATGCGGTCTTTACTCAAAACTCCAGATCATCTAATAGTTCGGAGACACTCCGTCGAATCCTGGCAATGTCTTGAGCGCGTGACAAACGGTGTTCACCATCTTTAATAAGTTCAAGGCTTACATCGGCCGAGCGCATTGCTTTCATGATGGTCACCGAGGTACGCCATGGTACGTCCGGGTCCTGCATCCCTTGCAGCAGCCGCAATGGGCAATCGAGCCTAAGTTCATCGCCAAGAAGAGCGTGAGTATAGCCATCGGCAAGTAGCGTCTTGGTGAACGGTGTAGGTTCCGGACCGTATTCGTTGGTTAGCTCAAGTACGCCTTCGCGATCCAAAGTAGCGCGTTGCTCTGTGGAGAGGGTGCGTTCAAATGCAACGGTGAAATCCGGAGCTGCGGCGATGCCGACTAGCCCCGCCACACGCTCCCTTCGCGCCAGGGCGAGCAACAGCATAATCCAGCCTCCCATCGATGAGCCAACCAGCACCTGCCTCCCTTTGGTAAGTGAGTCCACGGCCGCAACCGCGTCTTGTGTCCAACTACCAATAGTGCCGTCCGTAAATTCTCCTGAGGACTCGCCATGGCCGGAATAGTCGAAGCGCAAAAAAGCATTGCCGCGCTCGCTGCAAAGTTTTTCTATGGCCAATGCTTTGGATCCGTTCATGTCGGAACGGTAACCGGGGAGAAACACGACACCGGGCTCGTGGCCGGACAGGTTTCGATAAGCGAGGCGGCGACCGTTTTCGAGATCCAAGAAATGAGTGTCGGTTGCACTGCCCATCATCTTACGTCTGTCGAACCATCGGAACGTATGGACCATAACATCTCCACGGAGAGTCGCCAAAGCATCACCTCTGCGCCTTTGCATCTTGCGTTAAAGTACGCATTAGAGAGTGCGCCTATGATGGTGGACAGGGAAAAAGATCGTGGCCATGGCTTCGGGGCGCGAGTTTATATGGCGCGGAGTACGAGCGCGCTGCCGGACCTTTTTTAGGTTAGCGATCGCCCCCCATCTAGCTTGATAATCTGCCCAGTACAATAACTTGCATCGCGCACCAGGAAAAGCACTGCCTTGGCGGCATCCTCAGGTCTGCCGGAGCGCCCCAGCGGGACTCGCTGTAAATACTTAGCTTTATCCTGCTCGGAATACCAGTCGGCCCAATCGACCACGCCCGGTGCTATCGCGTTTACTGTTACCTTGGGTGCCAGCTCGACAGCACAAGTCGCCGTGATTTCCGCTAGCGCCGCCTTGGAGGTGTTGTAGGCGACATAATTCTTAAGCGGTTCCCCGAGTATGTGCGTATCAATAAAATTGACTATTCTGCCGGGACTTTCGGGATCCTCCGGATCATAGTGAGCACCAAGGAGCGGGAAAAGACGCCTAATGAGTTCGAGCGGCGTCCGGGCATTGATCAGCATGGCGTCATCGAATTGCTGGTCTGACAGGCTTGCAAGGGGGCTTGGTTCGAAGCTGCTCGCATTGTTTATCAGGGCGTCGAGTCGGCCGTAGTGCGACGTCAGTTTATTGGCGATCCGCTCCACTGCGTCGGCTTCGCGCATGTCGACCTGCACGGCATGATTGCGGTTGCCAAAACTTTGCAGCTCATCGATCGTTTTGCGCGCATCTGCAGTGCTTTCGTTATAGGTGATACACACATTCATTCCTGCGTCGGCCAGCGATAACGCAATCATTCGTCCGACACGGCGCGCACCGCCGGTAACTAAAGCGACTCTATCGTTGAGGTCTTTATGGAGATTCATGTCGTTGTTCTTTGCAAACGGAGCATACACAAAATGTACCATAGTGGCGGTGTAGGATGTTTCCAGCCTGCAGGCCCCGGTAATTTGTGCTGGAAACTGGAGTAGCTTTGAACTATGCTCTAATTGGGTTGCATCTCGAAGTCGGTAGTCTTGGTCTATCTGTCCGTCTCTACCCTTTCGATGTTTTGCAAATATTTTGTTACAAAGACGTATTGTAAGGAGTGCAGCAAATGCCAAATGGTAAAGTTAAATGGTTTAACGAAACGAAAGGGTATGGTTTCATCACGCCGGAAGAGGGAACGGAGGACGTGTTCGTTCATTACAGTTCGATCCAAGGTGACGGATTCCGTACGCTTACCGAGGGCCAGTCCGTAGTTTACGAAGTGGAAAAAGGACCGAAGGGTCTGCAAGCGCGTTCGGTGACCCCGGCCGGTTGAGCCTGTTGGTAAAATAGTAAACTAAACCCCGCTTACAGCGGGGTTTTTTTTAGTCATGAAAGACTCTTCTAACAAAATTAGTACTATAGATACCGTGGTACGCAAAGAGAAACTCGAGTTCAACAAGCTACAAAAACGCCTCCGCAGAGACACCGGAAAGGCGATCGAGCGTTACAATATGATTGACCACGGCGATCGTATAATGGTTTGTTTATCGGGTGGAAAGGACTCCTACACGATGCTCGACATTCTGCTAAATCTGCAAAGAAGTGCGCCAGTAGATTTCGAGCTTGTTGCGGTCAATCTCGACCAGAAACAGCCGGGCTTTCCCGTTGATGTTTTACCCACGTTCCTAGACGAGCTCGGGGTCGATCATCACATTGTCGAACAGGACACCTATAGCATCGTTAAACGGGTTATCCCGGAAGGTAAGACGATGTGCGGTTTGTGTTCTCGTTTGCGGCGAGGAGTCCTGTACCGTGTCGCCGATGATTTAGGTGTAAGCAAGATTGCGCTGGGCCATCATCGCGAGGACATTATCGAGACACTTTTTCTCAACATGTTTTTTGGTGGCCGATTAAAGGCGATGCCACCAAAATTGTTGAGTGATGATGAGCGACACGTTGTGATCCGGCCTTTGGCGTTTTGTCGCGAACGCGATATTGCGGATTTTGCGGAGGCGAAGAGGTTTCCGATAATTCCTTGTACCTTGTGTGGCAGTCAGGAAACTTTACAGCGTAAGCAGATCAAGATTATGTTGGCGCAGTGGCGGGTGCAGAACCCAGGACGTGTGGAGTCAATATTTAGAAGTCTTCAGTCGGTCAGTCCGTCGCACTTGGCAGATCCGAACCTATTCGATTTTTCCAGACTTGATCCTGGGGTAAGTGATTTAGCCGTTGGAAAACGCCGGGCGTAGCGAGCGGCGCAGTATTTTGCCAACTGCGCTTTTGGGTAAGAATGTTCGAAATTCTATCTCGGTAGGCCGCTTGTAGCCGGTCAGATTTTCATTACAGTGCCGCTTCAATTCCTTTTCGGTGAGCGCCACGTCTTTTTTGACCACGAATATTTTTACTGATTCGCCGGAATGGGGATCTACAATTCCTATTGCGACAACTTCCAACACACTAGGGTGTGCTGCGACTACTTCCTCAATCTCACTTGGGTAAACATTGAAGCCGGAGACCAAAATCATATCTTTTTTACGGTCCACCAGTTCAAAAAAGCCGTCGGAATCGGCTCTAGCAATATCACCGGTTTTGAGCCAACGGTCTGTGGTTAGTGCCTTTGAGGTTTCCTCGGGGCGTTTCCAATATCCTTTCATGACCTGTGGGCCGCGTACCCACAATTCCCCAGTCTCGCCTATGCCTAATTCGTTACCCTTGTCGTCCCGGATGCTGCAGTGGGTCGACGGTAACGGCAGGCCGATCTTTCCGTTATAGCCGGGTAAATCAATCGGGTTCATACAAACGGCCGGGGATGCTTCGGTAAGGCCATAGGCTTCAGCCAACGGCTTGCCAGTTACTTCCTGCCATTGTTCTGCTACTGAACGCTGCACCATCATTCCTCCGCCTAGGGCGAGTCGGAATTCCGCAAAATCCAAGTCGCTAAAGCCGGGGGTGTGCAGCAGGGAATTGAACAAGGTGTTGACACCGGTCATCCCGGTGAAGCCGACCTTACTTAGCTCCGAGACAAAGCGTTTCGTATCACGGGGGTCGGTGATCAAATAGTTGAGACCGCCCAACTTTACGAAGGCCAAGCAGTTGGCTGTCAACGCAAATATATGGTGCAGCGGTAGAGCGGTGATAATGGTTTCGTGTGGTCCGTTCAGTGCTGGGGAAATCCACGCTGTTGTTTGCTGTATGTTGGCGACCATATTGCGATGAGTGAGCATCGCGCCTTTGGCGACTCCAGTTGTCCCTCCGGTGTACTGCAAGAATGCGAGCTCCTCCGATTCTATGGTCACAGGTTCGAAGCTTAGTGTTCTCCCAGCGGCAATCATGTCGCGGTAGTCGATCGCGCTCTTGATGTTGTGTCTAGATCCTGAATGTGAACTGAATCGGGCGTATAAGTTGACCTGCAACCCTTTGACTAAACCCAACATATCACCGAGTTTGGTGACGATAACGTGTTCGATGTCTGTTTCATGCTGGATGTCAGCGAGCGCCCCTGTAAACATATCGAGCACAACGATGCTCGTTGCGCCGGAATCTTTCAGTTGATGAGCCAGTTCGCGCGCGGTGTATAGCGGGTTCACGTTAACGACTACCAAACCCGCCTTGAGCGCTCCGAAAACCATGATCGGCTGCTGTAGAATATTGGGCAGCATTACCGCAATCCGTTCGCCCTTGGTAATCTCGAGCGATTGTTGCAGATAGGCGGCCGCCGCATCTACCAATTCACCCGTTTCGGAATAGTTCAAAAAGGTACCCATATTGGCAAACGCCGGTCGCTCGCCATAGTGTTCGACGCTGTGCATAAAAACAGAGGGGATCGAGGCAAATCTGTCTACGTCAATGTCGTGCGGGACATCATTTCCGTAGCACTGTAACCAGATCCTTTCCAACTGATTTTTTGTTCCGATTAGTGGTCGATCAAAACTGCACGAAGTGCTTGTGGTAGCGGTTTGGCTTTTCCGTCGATATGGTCTACCCATACAGTGGTCGCCTTCCCCTCTGCGTATAAGGTGTCAGCATAGTTAGCATCTCGAACCTCGTAGAAAGAGGGGTAGCTGCTACGGCCAGGTTCGCCACCGAACATGTGAACCAGAATTCGCGCCGGAAAAATGATTTCCTTCAAGTAAGTACATGAGGTCGTGACAAGCACTGGCCCTTCATTTTGACTGTTAGCCTCATCACCGAGACCGAGACGTCCGTACCAGTCGATGCGTGTCTGCTCAAAGTAACTGAAGTAAGTGGCATTGTTGACGTGGCCGACGGCATCCATGTCTCCCCAACGTACATCTAGTTCGACGATATGTAATGACTTCTTCGTGGGTTGAGCTGAGGTGCTGTTCGTCATGAGTTCCGAGGTTGTCACGTGATGCTGTTAGTCAGGCCATTAGTGTACTAATTGCGAAGCAAATTCGCATACCGAACTCGATAGCACTCCACGAACGAAGTTGGTTAGCGGCACGAAGGGAACGACTTTTTTGCAGAAGCAGTTATTAGGAAAATAAACGAGTAAGGGGTAAACGGAAATTGGGGGCTAATGCTCCGGCGCAGCGAGCCCCTTTCTTAAAGGACTAAATCGAATATTGAGCCAACGCCGAAACGCCAATTAGTTCCTCAAAATCGGGGTTTGGGAGATGGTCATCGCGACCTATGGGCAGGACAGCGATTTGGCTCGAGTGTTACGCGTTGGTGAACTAGTCGAAGGAAAACTGTTCCCGCAAACTCAGACCCTGGGCAGTGAATCTGGAACGGGCCTGCTTGCTTGCAGTGCCCGCCATCACCAGCTCGAGAGCTGTTTCGGCGCTGGCTGTAGGGAACAACGCGAGCTCTACCATCGCATCGGCGGTTTGTGCATTCCACTGGATGAGATCGGCCGGATTGAATAACACTCTGACGCCGTTGTTCGTTACAGCAATAAGGCCGGCTACCTCAGCGCTGATAACGTCTAGCTTCGCAACCGTGCGGTGGTAGTGAACCAACATCCGCACTCGGTAGCGCTCTGCCACTGCATCGGTTTCGGTGCGGGCACGTAAGGCGTTTTGAATGATCGCTGTCCGCGATGGAATTTCATCGAGCAACCTTAGATAGGCAACTATCAGTGAAATGTTGCGGGGCGAATAAGCCGAATGGGAGAGGAAATCCTTCACTAACGAAGGTTCGATCCCCATACGGGACAGATAAGTCCGATTGTACCGTTCTATTGAAACGGGGCTTTCGTTTTTGAGAAGCTTACGAAGCCGAGCTCGGAACAGGGTACCGGCAATCACGGGTTCGGGCTCGTTTTGGGAAATAGTGGCCATTGCTGAGCGTGTACGTCCTTCGGTTCGAGCTTCTTCGACTTTATCGAGAAATCGCTGTACATCGGGGTTTGAAGAATAGACATCCAAGTTGAGCTGGCTGGCGGCGGAACGGCGTTGTGGACTGGGACTTCCTGTCGGGCTGGGTAGCTCAAGCTGGTTTCTTCTCCGCCCTGACCCATAGTCACCTTCCAGTGTTTGTTCCAAATTACTGGAAAGGTTGGTGGCAAGCTGCTCGACCGTTTCCACCGGTCTCGTCAACAGGTCCACCACCGACTCCGACGCGACCCCGCGCTTGCCGCGAATCGAGCGACGAAGATCCTCATCGGAATACTGGAATTGAGCAAGCGCCTGCCCCATGGTGTTGACCTCGTGGACTCTGGTGCGCAGCATTCCCAGTGAGCGAACTGAGTAGGTACCGAAGTTCGATTCGATGTCGAAAATGAAGTAACCATGTTCAACCCGTATACTGTCGCGCACTCGGTGGTGAACGGATTGACGCAACTCGCTGGGGAGCACACTGGAACTGTCAAAAATAATCTGAGTTTCGAACGCCACAGCGCTTCCGTAAGTGGCCAACGCCACGGCGGCAATAAGCCGGAACGTGGTTACTGATGGACGTTGCTGTCTGCGGATACTGTCCGAGTGTCGTGCCATTTAGTCAGGAAACCACCGCTGGCCACTTGCGTCAACCATTGGTTAGTGCGATCGAAACTGCGATAGACAAGGAATTTCCTCTCCATCTCTAGATCGACAGCCCGTCCAGAGTGACCTTGACCATCAGCGTTCTAATTTGCCGTGTGAAATACTGGCAAGATGGGTTGCTCTTCGGACCGTCTTTAGTTAAGGCTAACGGAATCGCGGCTCAATCAGTGAGCCCGTGGAGCGCGCCTTAAAGAGGGACTATGGGTTACCATATCCCATTGATGTAAAAAGAGAACTCTCGAGGACTGATACTGACTTGGACAACCAATCCGAACCCATTTCCGCGCTGAAACTCGGCACGGTCGACCTTACGCTACTTGGTACCGCTCACGTCTCGCGCGCCAGTGCAGAAAAAGTCGAAGAACTACTCGCCGACAGTAGCTACGACGCAGTGGCGATAGAGCTTTGCG
>CAZBOQ010000189.1:0-6207 GCA_964493555.1 uncultured Gammaproteobacteria bacterium
TAGTGACCGCATCCATGACGACACCGGGACCCGGTTCAAAGGCCCATCCCTTGACATGCATGAACGGGTGAACGACCGAGACGCCGATCATGCTCGAAAGTCCTTTTTGGATCCGGTAGATCAACGTGCGTTGCGCCCATGGACAGGCCAGAGCAACGTATAGATGGTAGCGGTCCACCTGTGCTTCGAATCCATCTTCACCTGAAGGTCCGGCACTTCCGTCGGAAGTGATCCAATTGCGCCATTGTGCGTCCCTGCGCATGAATTTGCCGTCCGCGGTTACGCGGACGGTCTCCTGTTGCCATTTACCGTCTACCAGCATTCCCATGAGTATCTCCAGCTTCTGTTTTGGAGGTATTATCGGCGATCGTACACTGCCATCGATTTATCGAAGGGCCGATACAATCAACGAGGATAACAAATGCAACTTTACCATCACCCGATTTCACCCTGCGCACAGAAGGTCCGTTTGGTACTTGCGGAAAAAGCGCTTGATTTTGAATCCGTGCTGGTGAATCTTGCTGAAAAGGAGAATTTGAGGCCGGACTACCTGCGGCTCAATCCCAAGGGTGTCGTCCCCACATTAGTGGATGAAAGCGCGACTGTAATTGAATCGACGCTGATCAATGAGTATCTGGATGATCGCTACCCCGAGACCCCCTTGAAGCCGGCTACGCCGGCGGCTTGCGCCGAAATGCGGCTTTGGTCGAAGCTCGTTGACGATAAGGTTCATCCCGCTAACGGTGGTATTGCTTGGGCGTTACTGGTGCTGCCGCAATGGAAGGACAAGAGTCGTGAGGAGGTACAAGCACTGGTTGACATGGTGTTCGACCCAGTGCGCAAAGCGCGCCAGCAGCGTTTCGTCGAGCAGGGGTTGGAAGCGTCAGATTTCTCGGAAGGCCTGTCAGTGTTTGGTGAAACCCTGGCGCACATGGATCAGAAGCTTGCCGATCGGGCTTATCTGATGGGCGATGCATTCACCCTGGCGGACGCAGCCCTAGTTCCGTACGCGAATACACTCTTACAGTTCGGATTCGAGGCAATGTATGAGTCGCGCTATTCGAATTTCACCGCATGGTTCGAACGCTGCCGGGCACGACCGTCTTACAAGACTGCAATCGCGGACTGGGTCCCGGAGGAGCGTTGGGCCACAATAAAGGCTGGCGGGCGCAAGGCTTGGCCCACGGTGCAACGGCATACAGGCCTTTGAAGCGGTTACGCGTTTCCTAACAAAGCGTCGCGAAAATCTTGGTCACTGGCCTTTAGATTGACCACTTCCTGTCGGCCCTTTGCGACCAGTGGATGAACGTGTTCAGCAAGCGCGTGCTTATATGAGGGACGCCCCTTGAGTCGTTCCCAATAGGAGGCAACTTCCGGTCGTTTGCCGTTGCCTAGGAAGTAATCGCTCCAATCGACCTCATTGATACGTTCGAAGATCACAACCCAGCTCACGTCGGCGAGAGAATAATGCTCGCCCAGTATCCATGGGCCTTCGGAGGCGGCGAGCTGCTCTTCCAGCGCGTCTAGGTGCACTTTCATCTGGTCGCGCCCGGCCTTGAGCATCGCTGTCACCTTACCGAGTTTGGCAAACCGCTTGAGGGTTGCAAGCTTGAAGGTCAGGAACATCATGGGTCTCATCTTCATGCGATGGAACAGTAAACCCACGAGGATCAGGTAGAGTGGGATGTGCCGGATCATGGAGCAAAATATCGGCAAGGTCAGGCTCGGAACACAATTACCGGCGCTTGCCTTCATCCCGCTTTCGTCGATACTGGTTAACGACGAGCGATCCACCCAGATCTGCATTTGTTTGCGTAATTCCGGGTCATCCGGCACCAGTTTCACGTCGGTCGTAGCGTATTCGGCCGCGTAGGCGATTTGCTCATGTGACTCGTACACAGGATGCCCGTTATGTACTAGTACCGGCACCGTTCCACCCGGGTTGATGCGAAGGAATTCTGGGGTTAACACTTCGTAGGATCCGGTCTCTATCAGGTCGACATGGTGGTCCTTGTAGTCGATGCCTAGTTCGGCGAGGCACACACGCGCCTTTTTTGCACATAACGAGAATGCGTTCTGATAAAGTTCGAATTCCTGGGAGTGAGGAAGCACGATCTCCTCGTGTAATCCACCGATTACGGCGTGGGTCTTACGCTGGCGTTTCTCCGCGAAAAACCAGCCGATAGCGGCGCCGATGAGCAAAAGCAGGATCAGTTTCACACAAAGCCTCCAATGTATTTTGGTATCTAACACTAAATGGAACATAGATTCTACCTGTCGGTACTTGGCATAGTTAGAGCTAGTGAGGCGACGGTTTTAACGGCGCCCGGGATCCCAGCGGCATAAGGCAGGGGTGGGGTCGGCAATCAATTTTCTTGTAGGCTAGTGTTATGCGTGGCGCCCGGAATAATTCCCCTAATACATGGTCGGGTGACTGGACCGTTCTCAGGAGTCTGATTCCGTATTTCATGGAATACCGGGGACGAGTAGTTTTGGCCATTGGGTTTTTGATACTTGCCAAGGTTGCGAGTGTCACTCTGCCGTTCGCCCTTAAGTTCATTGTAGACAATCTCGACAGCACGCAATCTAAAGTAATCGCGATCCCGTTGGGGTTTTTACTGCTCTACGGTGCCTTGCGGTTGGGCACCATTATTTTTGGTGAGATCCGCGACGCTATCTTTGGCCGTGTCACCGAACGGGCGATGCGTCGGATTGGATTGCGAGTTTTCAAACATCTGCACGCGCTGGACTTGAGCTATCACTTGTCGAGACGGACCGGTGGGCTTTCGCGTGATATTGAGCGGGGCACCTATGGCATCAGTTTTCTGATGCGGTTTCTGTTGTTCAATATTCTACCCACGTTGCTTGAGATATTGCTGGTCGCAACTATTTTGCTGGTCAGCTACGGCGCATCGTTCGCCCTAGTGATTGTTGTGGCCGTGCTTAGTTACGTATTTTTTTCGGTACTGGTCACCGAATGGCGCACCGGCTTCGTTCGCGAAATGAATGACATGGATAATAAAACCAATACCTATGCGATAGATAGCTTGCTCAACTTTGAAACGGTTAAGTACTTTACCAACGAGGAACACGAAGCGGCGCAGTATGACCGGAGTCTTGCCGGGTGGGAAAGAGCGCGCATGCGTAATCGGTTGTCGCTCATGGTGTTGAACTGTGGTCAGGCGTTGGTTGTCGCCAGTGCTATAACCCTGCTCATGATAATGGCCGCCAAGGAAGTGGTCAGTGGGGCGATGACGTTGGGTGATCTGGTGCTGGTAAACGCCTATATGCTGCAACTCTTTATACCGCTGAATTTCCTGGGGTTCGTCTATCGTGAGATAAAACGAGCGCTGGCAGACATAGAGCGCCTTTTTTCCCTGTTGGAACAGAAGCCGGTAGTAGAGGATCGTCCCGGTGCCGAAGCGCTTAAGGTAAGTGGTGGCAGAGTTAGCTTCGAGAATGTGAGTTTCGGTTATAAAAACAACCGCCAGATTCTGGCTAAGGTTAGTTTCACCATCCCGGCCGGGAAAAAAATTGCGGTAGTCGGCCCTAGCGGTGCGGGAAAGTCGACGGTGGCGCGGTTGCTGTTTCGCTTCTACGACGCAGAGGAAGGGCGCATCCTGATCGATGGGCAGGATATCCGCGATGTCACGCAACATAGTCTCCGGACTATTGTCGGTGTTGTTCCACAGGATACAGTGTTGTTCAACAATACCATTTACCACAATATTAGCTACGGTCGGCCTGATGCGACAGACGAGGAGATCCGTGAGGCTGCCGGCTTTGCTCACCTTGATGGATTCATTGCGCAACTGCCCGAAGGTTATAAGACGTTGGTCGGCGAGCGCGGTTTAAAAGTCTCAGGTGGTGAGAAGCAGCGCATCGCCATCGCGCGAATGTTACTAAAAAACCCTAGTATCCTAGTGTTTGATGAGGCAACCTCATCGCTGGATTCGAGCGCGGAGCGCGCTATCTTGACTGCGCTGGACGAGGTCGCGGCGAATAAGACGACATTGGTAATCGCTCATCGTTTGTCCACGGTTGTCGATGCAGACGAGATCGTCGTGCTGAGACACGGACGAGTGGTGGAGCAGGGCACGCATTCAGAGCTCTTGTTCTATGACGGCGTTTATGCGCGGATGTGGGAGTTGCAACAGCGTGAATCCGGGAACCTTGACGTGCCGGTATAGTTGAGTTGAGCAGATGGCCGCCTTAGTCCACTCCTTCTGGTTTAGGCCGAGGGTGTAAAAAAAGGAGGTTTTGCCAAGCGGCGAAACTTCTTACCACTTTGGCACTTTATCATTGACGAACCAAGGTTTGCCGTCGCGGTCCAAGTAGAGCTTCTGCATTTCTTCCAGATTGAACGGGCGGGAGCCGATGCGGCCGAATACGGCGATCTGGTTACCGGTTTCATCGACCGCGCGGTCGCGGTCTAAACCCTTGGACAATGCCACCGAGGGATTTTTGGTCGCATAGCTAGCGATTAGTTCAGGACGCGGCGCCGGGCTGAACCCATAGAAACGCGGTTGTGATGTTGGAGAGGTGAGTTGCAACACCTTCAGCCCATTAACACCATCGGCGACGTAGCCGATCAAGGACGCGTTGGTAGTGGCAACCACTACGTCGCGGGCGTCGCTCAATTGACCGCCGGCGTCATAAAGCTGGATTAGGTTTGGTTCCTCAGGTTTTTCAAGATCGACGATCGCCAGACCCTGCCTGCCCGCCGCAATGTATCCGTACGTACGTGCGACGTAGAGGCGCTGTGCGTCATCGAGCGCTACTTTGGCACTAGTCACCACGCGCGGGTTATGCGGGTTGGTGACGTCCACTACCGATAGGCCGCTCTTATCCGTGACGAACAAATAACGGAACTGCAGTGCCGAGGCGCGCACATCGGTTAGCGGCACGACGCCGGCGACAACAGGGCGGAGCGGTTCGTCCAGATCTAATATTACTAGGCCGGCATCTGCTGCAACGTAGACGTAGTGTCCTCCGATGGTGAGATGCCGAGCGCCATTCAGAATGCCATCGTCGTTCCACGTCAGAGCGCGTTTGAGGAAATTGTTGCGTGGTTCGCCGTCGGAAAGGGTGTTGACGTCGGTAAGGATGAGGCCTTCCTCGGCGTCAGTGATCAAAGCGTAGTCATAGATCGGGTGGAATGGTTGCTCGAGATTGACATTGGTCATCAAGTCATTCATCTCTGTAGCGCTCATACCAAAACCGGGTAGCTTTCTGCGATCCGGATGGATGGGTTGATTCGTCGGTAGTGCGACACAGGTGGCGTTGCGCGAACTGATCTGTGTATCGTGCCCGAGTGGTGAGAAGGGCGCGGTAATAAAGCGTTGGGAAAACCCTTTGTTGGCGATATTGGCCATATCGTAGACCTCCATGCCGCCAGCGCCTTGGGCGACGTACACATATTCACCACGGTGCTGTAGGCAGCCAACCCGTTTGGTTCTGTGTCGATAAGCATTCTGGAGTTCGCGGTTCACATTCTGGTGATCTTTGTACCAGTCGGGGTAAGCGTACTTGTGTAGATAACTACCGATCACCGCCTGTGGTTCATCCCATTCTGTAACCTGTACCGCCTCGATGCCGCCTTCGGTACCGACCCAGGCGTTGAAGCCGACGAAGTTAACGAAGTTCGTACCGAGCAGAAGTAGCTGCGACATGATCGCGTTGTTGTCGTTTTCATCTGAGAGGTGGCAGTCGGTGCAGGTTTTAGTTTCGGTCTTGCGTACGGTGTGTGGGAAATGCGGTGCAAAAGCTTGAGAACTGTAGCCGCTAGCGGCGACTGGAGGCTGTTGTATGTAGATGCGCTCGCGGTTTGCGTTGGTCGAAGATAAAATTAGTGCCGACGAGGATCGCACTGGCGTAATTCGGCCACCTTTGACCGGCCCGTGTTTGCCCAGTTGAAACATCTGGTCGCGGGCGACCTGGGGATTGTATGTCGCGAAGTTACGAGTCTCCTCGTTGTCGTAGTGATGGCGTCTAGTCTTCCAGTTGGCCTGTATTGGCAGATGGCAGCCAGCGCAGCTGGTGGCCCAGGAGCTATGACAGGTGAAACAGGTCATCTCATCTTCCTGGTGTGCACGATCGTCAGGCGCAACACCGGACCCCAACGATGCCCCCGATTTGGGTACAAGTTTGGCGTGCCCGGCTTTGGCGTTGTAGTCGCCGTGGGGTGGCTCGATGATGTCGTTTACC
>CAZBOQ010000190.1:0-4107 GCA_964493555.1 uncultured Gammaproteobacteria bacterium
GAAGAGGTTATCAAGAAGATTGAGACTTACGGACAACTCACAGCAGTAGACTGACACCAGATGTAACGCGGACAAATCATTCCCGTACTATTGGCACCTCCCCTTGGCGTGCCGCACATACTATGTGGTCGACGATCTCACGGAGCATGTTCGGCACATCGAATTTCATTCGATTAGAGATGCGAGCATCGATCGCTTAACTCGAGATAGTGTCGAGCTCGCGACGCATCGCAGCAAGTGTGGCTGAATAATCGGGTGTGTTGAAGATTGCAGAGCCAGCGACGAAAGTGTCTGCACCGGCGCGCGCTATGCGAGCAATGTTGTCGATCTTGACGCCACCGTCGACCTCTAGGCGAATATCAAAGCCACTCGCGTCGATCAATTCTCTTGCCTCGACGAGTTTGCCCAACACGCTCGGGATGAAGGCCTGTCCGCCGAAACCGGGATTGACCGACATAAGCAGGACCATATCGATCTTATCCAGTACGTAACGCAGCGCAGCTAATGGTGTCGCCGGATTAAAAACCAGACCAGCCTTGCAGCCAAATTCTCGGATCAACTGCAACGAGCGGTCGATATGATCACTGGTTTCAGGATGGAAGGTAATGTAGGAAGCACCTGCTTCGGCGAAATCGCCGATTAAACGATCGACTGGCTTAACCATCAAATGCACATCGATCGGTGCTGTCACGCCGTGCTTCCGTAATGCGGTGCAAACTAACGGGCCAATCGTAAGGTTGGGTACGTAGTGATTATCCATCACGTCGAAGTGAATCAGATCCGCACCCGCAGCCAGCACCGAAGTTACTTCTTCACCCAAGCGTGCGAAGTCTGCTGACAAAATAGATGGAGCGATAAGATAAGACGGCATAAGGTGTTCCGGAGAAAAATTTGCGCTAGCCTCACTTTAACCGATTGCCGCCGGAAATGCAGCGAGACCCACGGCATCCATTACATTGTTCATCATTGCTCGTAGCTTAAAAAAGCAACGACGTGGCTTCTGTCCTAGTAGCTAGTCTTTACGCGCGACTAAAATTTCATCGCGAGCGTCTTAAAACAGTGTTTTCGTTACTTTGCTATTGTTCCCAGCAAGGAGAGCGAAATTTCACACGCTTCGCCGAGCGACTCATAAAGAATGTCGTGAGGTTCAGATGGGATTAAATAAACATACGTTGTTTGGCTGGTTCACATACTCGAGAATGTAATTAGCGCTTTTCGGCTTGACCACGTGCTGTTGGCTTGCTTGGTTCGGTTAGATCGAACAATGCCCCTAGCGCAGGCGCACCATACGCGTAGGCATTAATGGTTGTTGGCTACGACAGCCGTATGCACTCCGAGCCCATCACGCGATGGGTGAGTGGTGTCGGGAAGATCGGTAACCTCCCGCTGATAACTAATTTGTGGCGACACGCGTCCTAAACGTGTTGCTCGAGTGCCCATTGCACGTGTTCGCGTACTAGCGGCGACGGATGTAACAATCTAGAGCGCAGAGCGGTCGTGATCGCTAGCGATTTAGGTGCATTACCCAGCGCAACCGCGAGATTACGCAGGAAGCACTCATATCCGATCCGCCGAATTGCCATGCCTTCGGTTAAGCGTAGAAAATCCTGTTCCGACCAGCCAAAAAGGACGATCAGTTCGGTCTGATCTAACTTACCACGCACCGTGAAATCTGCTTCACAAGATAGTTGTGCGAAGCGGTTCCACGGACAGACTAGCTGGCAGTCATCGCAACCGAAAAATCTGTAGCCAATGGGCGGGCGATACTCTACGGGAATAGTACACTTTAATTCTATCGTTAAGTAGGAAATGCAGCGACGCGCATCCAGTTGATAGGGGCCAACGATCGCCTGGGTGGGGCATACATCAATGCACGCCGAGCAGTTGCCACAATAGTCGCCTTCATACGGAGGATCAATGGGTAAGGGCAGATCGGTGAACAGTTCACCGAGAAAAAACCACGAACCTGTTTGTCGCTCAATGAGATTGGTGTGTTTGCCTATCCACCCGAGGCCAGCGTTTCGCGCCACCGCTTTCTCGAGCACAGGTGCGCTGTCCACGAATACGCGATAACCATACGGTCCTATCCATGCTTCGATCTGTGATGCCAATTTTTGCAACCGCCGGCGCAACAGCTTGTGGTAGTCGCGTCCGAGCGCATAGCGGGAAATATAAGCAAGCTGCGGATCTTCGAGGACACTTTCGGCGTCACGGGCCCGCGGCATGTAATTCATCCGTCCCGAAATCACTCGCAGCGTTCCGGGTAGAAGTTCCGCCGGCCGGCTTCGTTTTACGCCGTGGCGAGACATGTAGGTCATGTCGCCGTGAAAGCCAGCCTGCAACCATGTGATGAGACGTGCCTCATCTTCAGGCAGTGCAACCCCGGTGATACCGATACTCTGAAAACCGAGCTCAACGCCCCAGCGCTTGATGACGCTCGTGAGCTCGAAAGCGTCTTCGGAGCTCAGTGTGTTTTTCTGGTCTGTTTCGTTCATTGCGTTTCAGTTTTGTGAACGGCACGAGCCTGAAATTCGTATTGTAGAGTCAGCAAATTTGGCACGCTAAGTCTTTAGTTCGAGTTCGAGGCCGTTGGGCTCAGGTAACGGTAGGTTATTCTGGACGACTTCCGCTAATATTTTGACTGTTCTAAGGTCTTTCGCCGCAGCCTAGCAGCTTATTCGCTACCCGTCCTGCGTGAGCTATACTGCGCCAAGCAACATAAACCAGAGCGGAGTTCGTGTTCGATGGCGATGGTTCAATTCTTCAGCGATTGGTACAAGCGCTATTTCTCAGACCCCCAGACAGTGTTGCTGGTGGTTCTGCTTTTTTTGGGTTTTACCGTGATTATCGTAATGGGCGATATGTTGGCGCCAGTGTTGGCGGCGGTCGTGATTGCCTATTTGCTAGAAGGTCTGGTGCGCCAACTTGAGCGGTGGGGCGTAGGTCGGACTATTGCTGTTTCGATCGTTTTTACTTTGTTTATGGCCGTTGTGATTCTGGTCGTGATGGGCTTAGTGCCGGTGGTGTGGCAGCAGCTTACACAGTTTATCGAAGATCTGCCGCGCATGATAAAACAGACGCAGGAGCTGTTATTGCGCCTACCCGAGGCCTACCCGACTTTATTCAGCCCAGAACAGGTAACTGAAATGACGTCGGTGTTTACGAACAGTATTACGGATTTCAGCGCCAGCATTTTGTCTATGTCACTTGCCACGATTGCGCCGATCCTGACGTTTTTGGTTTATGCCATCCTTGGGCCGTTGTTGGTGTTGTTTTTTCTCAAAGACAAAACTGAGATAACTCAGTATATGTCCGGCCTGTTGCCACGTGATCGTAAGTTGCTGAATGCCGTATGGATTGAGATGGATGTGCAGATTGGCAACTACGTTCGCGGTAAGGTGGAGGAGATCGTTGTGGTCGGCGGCGTCACTTATCTTGGACTCGCGTTATTTGAGGTCAACTATGCTCCGTTGCTTGCGGTTCTGGTTGGGCTATCTGTAATAATTCCCTATATCGGTGCAGCAGTGGTGACCCTGCCGGTTGCGTTAGCGGCCTACGTTCAATTTGGATGGGGCGCTGATCTGGCGTGGATCATGGTCCTTTACGGTATCATCCAGGCGCTAGATGGTAATCTCTTGGTGCCGTTGCTTTTCTCTGAAGCGGTCAATCTTCACCCTGTGGCGATCATTGTTGCCGTGTTGGTATTCGGTGGTATCTGGGGCTTCTGGGGTGTTTTCTTCGCAATTCCGCTGGCAACGTTGGTCAAAGCGATTCTGAACAGCTGGCCGCGGACTTCCGATGAGGGTATTACGGCGGTCCCGCACAGCGGCCAGCAAAAAGAGCACGTCGCCAGCCTGCCTTAAGGAGCGTCAGTCCTGCCAAGCGTGAGAGAGTCAATCTCGCAGAGCGTCGATAACTTCACGAGAAATCGTTTGAGCATAAAGGATGCCGTGACCGAGCCGACATAGACGTATTTACGGTGTCTCTCAGCTAGAATTGCCCGGCGATTAGCCAGCCGTGAGTTATTTGCGCTACAGATGCTCGCTGGCGTAATCAGCTAGCGCGGATCGTTCGCCGCGCTGCAAAACGATGTGGCCGCTCGCATCC
>CAZBOQ010000191.1:0-11163 GCA_964493555.1 uncultured Gammaproteobacteria bacterium
CAGGAGCGTATCGTCATGACCTGCTGTATACGCCAATCAAGCATGCCACGAAAGGCTTTCATCGATAGTTTCATAGGTAACGAAGGAAACCCGGAGTGGTTGCTTTCACTGATGCGTTCGCGCAAACCTTACGTCGCGAAGCTGAAGGAACACAAACCGGTATTGGAAACCGCGCAACGCAAGCTTGCCGACCTCGAAGAACTAAGCGGCATGACGATCGGCCAGATAAAGGACATTAATCGTCGCATGTCGATCGGTGAGGCGAAGGCCAGGCGCGCCAAGAAGGAAATGGTCGAGGCGAATCTGCGTCTGGTGATTTCTATAGCCAAAAAATACACCAACCGTGGCCTGTTGTTTCTGGATCTCATCCAGGAGGGCAATATCGGCCTGATGAAGGCGGTCGACAAATTCGAATACCGCCGCGGATATAAGTTCTCTACCTACGCAACCTGGTGGATCCGCCAGGCGATCACGCGATCGATCGCCGATCAGGCACGCACTATCCGTATTCCAGTACATATGATCGAAACAATTAATAAGCTCAACCGCATCTCGCGGCAGATATTACAAGAGAAGGGTCGCGAACCTACGCCCGAAGAACTTGCGGAACGCATGGAAATGCCCGAAGACAAGGTCCGTAAGGTTTTGAAAATCGCTAAAGAGCCAATCTCCATGGAGACGCCGATCGGCGACGACGAAGATTCACATCTCGGCGACTTCATCGAGGATCAAAATATTCAGGCACCAGTCGACTCGGCAACCTTCGAAGGCCTGTGCCGCTCCACCGAAGATGTTCTGGAAGGGCTAACGCCACGAGAGGCCAAGGTACTGCGCATGCGCTTCGGTATTAATATGAATACTGATCACACCCTAGAAGAAGTCGGTAAGCAGTTCGACGTAACACGCGAGCGCATCCGGCAAATAGAAGCAAAGGCGCTACGCAAATTGCGTCATCCGTCGCGCTCGGAACAACTGCGTACGTTCCTCGACTAACCGAACCCGTACCGTCGTTCGCCGCCTTGACCTACCCTTTCTCCTTGGGAGACAGCGGAGCATAGGCCGCGCACGATCCCAATGAGTTTGCACTGCAAATTTTCTCTTTAGCCCGGTTTTCACAGGCATTCATAGATCGCTTCGATCCTGACGGCGTACGACGATCAGATTGAGAACAACACCCGTCGGATTGCCATTCTGGAAGAGATGGCTCAGGCGATTTACCGGGAATGGTTCGTCAACTTCCGCTTCCCCGGCCACGAAAACGTCAAGCTCGTCGACTCACCACGTGACTAGATTCCTCAGGAATGGGAGGTTCTGCCATTCACAGATATCGCAAACATGCTTAGTGGAGGCACACCGAAGACAACGAAATACGGTAGGCCATAGTTTCAAGAGAGCTGACCCCTCGAACGTCTGCAAAGGCCTATTATTGGTTCGAGGGACTTGTTGCTTATGGTTAGTTACGAGGAGCTTTCTTTTACTTAACGCGGCCACACGACGGGGAAACGCGCCGATTTTTCGAGCGGGTCGCCGTCGACGAGGCCGGTAGAGTGGCGAAACGGTTCCGGTGAGGCGGGGCTTTGGTAGTAGGTGACGTCATCGCCGGCATAGCGAACCGAGGCCGCCCGGCGGATACGGTCTTTAGAAACGTTACCTGTGGAGCCGTGTAGTGTGGCCCAGTGATGGACAATGACATCGCCCGGCTCGGCGTCGATACAGACGACATCGAAGTCGTCTTCATGGCCTTCGACCAGTGGTGTCGGCACCAGTCCTTCGTAAGACACGCCTTCGAACTTCGGCATGGGCTCGTTTTGTGAGACGAAGTCGATAGGGATAAAGTTCTTGCCCCATCGGTGGCTACCACGCACATAGCACATGGTACTGTTCTCTCGATCGACTCGATCAACTGGAACCCAGGCCACCGCAACTTTGTCGCCTTGCATGAGAAAGTAGGGCTTGTCCTGATGAAACGGTGAGCGCACACGCGAACCCGGCTCCTTTAAAAAAAGCTGGTCACAATAGAAATTGACCTTTTGGCTGCGAGTTAGCTGAGCGATCAACTCCGGCAGTGGCCCTTTATAATCGTAAGTACGCATGGGTTTACACCAACTCGCAGCGTCAGTTTCAACGATGCTGCGTCCCACCATCGGTGCATCGGCTGGACCGTCAGCGGAAACAACGTAATCGGGCCGTTCTTTTTTTGTCGCCGCCGCCATCTTGACGATGTCCATGCGTGCCCCTTTTGCCTCTCCACCAGCGTGACCTTCAGAGATCGGTTTAGCGCTAACGTCACGGGCGAACACCTCGTCGATCGTTGCGCGGAGAGTATCGACCCAGGCCTGGGGATGGATGTTTCGCAAGATAACGAAACCGTCGCGTTCATAGGCTTCGATTTCGTCTTCGGTAACCGCTCGCACAAGCGAAGTTTTCATCAGACCACCCAAGCTCATATATTCCGCTACGGGCATTCTAGCAATGCATGCCGCAAACCACTATCTCCCACGTTATCCTTAAAGTTTTCCACTTCTACCATTGATGTCCTCTAGCATATGGTAAAGTGCAGGAGGCTAAAACGCTTCCTTCCTACTTGCCTCGTAAACCATGCTTTCAAATTGCCTGACGATGCTGAATGACCTATTGATATTTAATGCGGGCGCAGTGCAAAATGACCCAACCGCAACTGTACATTAGCAATCCGCCTTACAAATGGCATCCAGGATTTCACGCTATCACGTGGAAAGGGGTCGACTGAGTTTCACACGCGCGGAAGATCGGAGAGGCGATGAGTACTGTGGACTTATTGGCGGCGCGCATCATCGACAAAGGGGTGGAGCTGGTCGCATCCCTTCCCGATTCATGGATAGGTCCGCTTCTGGATCGGCTCGATAGCAGCGAGGTCAATCACGTTCGCGTCGCGCGTGAGGATGAAGGCGTCGCTCTCGTTGCCGGTGCTGCACTGGGCGGTTGCAAGGCGCTACTGATCTGTCAGAACGCGGGATTGCTCCTATCAGTCAATGCTCTGGCTGGCTATGCAGCCCACCACAGCATCCCTGTCCCGATCATCGCTGCGCTGCGCGGTGGCCCCGATGACGGCTACTACTATCAGGCATACAAGGGACGCGCGACCGAGCGGGTGCTCGATGCGATCGATGTGCCGTCCTTCGTAGTCGACGATCCCGACCGTGTGACCGAGGCAGCGCGAGTACTCGACATGGCGAGCCTGCACCGGCGACCCGCCGTGGCCCTTCTCACCCGTTCGGTGCTCGTCGGGGGTGCTCGGTGATGGGCGACCTCGTTGTGCGCCGCGGCGAGCTGGCACGGGCGCTGGACATGGCGCTTGACCCGTCCGCAGTCATCTTTTGCGGACTGGGCTCTTCGGACGTTGCCTGGCGCGAGGTCGGCAGTTCCCGACCGACATACTTCGGCTCGGACCCGATGGGCGTAGTGCTGCCCCTCGCGATGGGCTTCGCGTTGGCCCGACCAGATCGCACGACAGCGTTGCTTGTCGGTGATGGCGACTTGTTGATGGGCTTGAGCGCTCTCGTGAGCGTGACTGGCGCAGATCCCAGTAACTTGAAAGTGTTCGTCATCGCGAATGGGCACTACGAGACCGGTGGTAGTATGCCCTTGCCCGGAAACGATGCGGACATCGTGGGCTTCGCGAAGGCTGCCGGCTGGCGCTCAGCGAACTGGGCTGTCGATGATCTTGACGGTGCCGTCGCCGCAGCGCTCGCAACGACGGGGCCGGCTCTTCTCGGCGTGCGGGTGGAACTGGAGGCCGCGCCTTACGGCGACCCCGGCCGGTGGAGCGCGACCGAAGAACGTGTTTTCTTCGAGCTGCGGCTGAACGAGATGGACGAGCAGGAAGGCCGGAGCTAATTTGCGGCCGAATGGTGCGCGGCTATCTCCTTACCAAGAAAACGATACTTGAATCGCCAGTATTTGGCTCCCTGCGTGGTCACCAGCAGCTTCTCGCTTCTTTTTGGCTTCATCTGCAGCTGCTTCATCCGCTGCGGCTAGAGCTGCCTGTTGAGCCTTAATGGCTGATTGCACACCAGCTGCTTCAGCAGTTGAGGTTGCTTGGCTTTTTCAGCAATTGCCTGCGCTCTATGCCGATGCCCCTAACAAGACCCCGGGAACTAGCTCCCAGTTGTTACTAGATACTCGCCCGTTCTTGATTAGATGAAGGTCGCAATCTTATCCAATCGCTTTTTCTCGAGAGCCTTTTGCGGCACCTCACAATTTTCGGCCGGGTAACCAACGACGAGTAATATCATGGGGCGTTCGTTCTTCGGGCGTTCCAGGACCTTGTTCAGGAAGCCCATAGGACTGGGAGTATGTGTGAGGGTAGCCAGTCCAGCATTGTGAAACGCCGTGATAAGCATGCCCGTTGCCAGGCCAACTGATTCCTGAGCGTAATAATTCTTCACCCGTTTACCGTTTGGAAGCTCGTCGTAGGACTTGGCGAAAATAGCAATGAGATAGGGGGCAACCGTCAGGAACGGCTTGTGTTCATCGGTTCCTAGAGGGGCTAGCGCCTCCAGCCAATCTTCGGGTGCCCGACCATTGTAAAAGGCACGTTCCTCCTCTTCGGCAGCGTTGCGTATCTGGCGTTTGATATCGGCATCAGCGACAACGACAAACTGCCACGGCTGCAGAATAGCCCCGCTAGGAGCTGTCCCGGCCGACAATAAACAGGTTTCAATGATATCGCGGGGGACGGGCCGGTCCGAGAATTCCCGGATCGTGCGCCGGTCCTTTATCTGTGTATAGAAAGCGTCTGCCCGTTGGCGCATCTCCTCTACTGGATACTCCTTATACGCTGAGTGACGTACAAATATTGCCGACATTTTAACTTTTCCTTACGACCAAACGAATCGCCACGATCATCCTACGGCACATATCGATTCATCCCAACCAAAAATACGGACATGGCCTATACCTATTACTGTTAATCATAACTCCCTATACTCCATACATCCCGAGGCGAAATCGAGCACGATGCTGGATTTAAAGCTCTCCACCCCGTCGCCGTCGGAAACATACATATAGCCCATCAATAGGCCTCATACCTATGTCACGAACCATCGTATTCTGGATACTCATTTCCGTCGTCCTCATGATCGGATACGGGGGCTCTGCCTTCGCCGAGCTGATCGTCGACTACCTCTGGTTCAAGACAGTGGGCTTCCCGCAGATCTTCACGACGGTAGTGTGGGCAAAAATCTCCATCGGCGCGACTGGCATCGCCGTCGCCTTCCTCATCCTTTTCGCTAATCTGGCCTACGCGGCGCGCCAGCTCGGGGACCCGCGCCGGTTCATGACGCCGGAGGTGCTGAGCTCCGGGCTCGGTAACCTAGTCAGCAAGCGCTCCCTCGCATCGATCGCCTGGATTGTGAGCCTAGTGCTGGCGGTGCTGTCCGGCGTTGTGCTCGCCGCCAGCTGGGAGCGCGTGCTGCTGTTCCTTAACGCAGTACCCTTCGGCGACGCCGACCCGATTTTCGGGCGTGACACGAGCTTCTACGTGTTTACACTGCCCTTCTACGCGATGGTGCAAGAGTTCCTGTGGTCCACCGGTGTGGTCGCCGCAATCTTAAGCGGGGTTGTCTACTACCTGTATTTTGAGGCCGGGCGAGCGAGCGCCTCGATGGATGACCGGAGCCTGCTCGCAGCCACACCCATGAGCCACCGGATGCACCTCGCCGTGCTCGGCGCCTTCATGCTGGTGCTGTGGGGCGTGGGGTTGTACCTGGATCGCTTCGAGTTGATGCACCGCTCGACGGGCCTGTTCACGGGACCGGGCTACGCGGACGTGAATGGCACACTCCCGGTCCTCGCAGTGCAGACCAGCACCGCGATCGCAGCAGCCATCGCGCTGGTGCTGGTCGTCGCGAAAGCGCGCTGGCGTATGCTTTTCGTGCTCGCGAGCGTGGTAGGCGTGGTCCAGCTCGGGGGCGGATTCTACGTGTCCATGCTGCAACGCTTCGTCGTGGCGCCGAACGAACTTGAGCGCGAGCGCGTGTATCTCGATCACCATATCACGGCGAGCAATCGCGCCTTCGCACTAGACCGGATCGTGGAGCGCCGTCTGCAGGAGGAAGACAAGCTCACCATGGCCGACATCGAAAACAACCACGCAACAGTGAACAACGTGCGGCTGTGGGACCACGCACCGTTGCTCGATACGTTCGCGCAGATACAGGAAATCCGCACCTATTACGACTTCGTCTCGGTGGACAACGACCGGTACCGGCTAAATGGCGAGCTGCGCCAAACCATGCTCTCACCGCGCGAACTGAACAACGAATCGCTTCCGAGCCGCACTTGGGTGAACGAACGCCTCACCTTTACGCATGGTTACGGACTCACGGTCGGTCCGGTGAATCGTGTGAACGAGCAAGGACTGCCAGTCCTCTACGTGCAGGACCTGCCACCGCGCTCCACGACACCGGAGCTCGAGGTGAGCAACCCGGAGATCTACTACGGGGAGGTGACCAAGGACGACGTATTCGTCAAGACCCGCCAGCAGGAGTTCAACTATCCCGAAGGCGAGCAGAACATCTTTTCCACCTACGACGGCAAAGGTGGGATCGGGCTCGGTAGCCTGTGGCGACGTCTACTAGTCTCCGCCTATACCCGCGATCTCAAAATGCTGCTTTCCGACGACTTCACCGCCGAAACCCGGGTGTTGATCAACAGAAACATTGTCGAGCGGATCCACAAGGTTGCACCCTTCCTGAGGTTCGACGCGGACCCCTACATGGTCATCGACGAGGGGCGCTTGTTCTGGATATTCGACGGCTACACCGTTTCCGATCGATTCCCCTACGCGGGGCACTTCGAACAGGAGGGCAACTACCTGCGCAATCCGGTCACGGCCGTGATCGACGCCTATCACGGCAGCATGACCTTCTACCTGGTCGATCCCGAGGAGCCGATTGCGCGCGCCTGGAACACCGTGTTCCCGGGCATGATGCGGCCGCTAGACGAGCTCGCCGCTTCGCTGCGTGCGCATCTTCGTCATCCGGTCGACTTCTTCAACGTGCAGGCGGAGATGTACGCCACCTACCACATGCGCGACGTGAACACCTTCTATAACAAGGAAGACCAATGGTCGGTGCCAGAGGTCGGCGACGCACGCATGGAGCCGTATTACACGGTCATGCGCCTGCCCGAGGAGTCGGAGGCCGAGTTCATCCTCATGCTGCCCTTTACGCCGCGCCTGAAGGACAACCTTTCCGCTTGGATGGTGGCGCGCAACGACGGTGACTTGCTCGGCCAGCTGGTTGTCTACGCCTTTCCCAAGCAACACTTGATCTACGGCCCGAAGCAGATGGTCGGGCGTATTAACCAAGACCCGATCGTCTCCCAGCAGATCACACTGTGGGACCGCGCCGGCTCCAACGTGATCCGCGGCACGCTGCTCGTGATCCCGATCGAGCAGTCGCTAATCTACATCCAACCGCTCTATCTACGCTCCGAGGACGGGCGCATTCCCGAGCTCAAGCGCGTCATCGCCGGCTACGGCAACGACATCGCGATGGGCGTCGATCTGGAAGACGCGCTGGAACGGATATTCGGTGGCACGCGCGAATCGCGTCCCGACGCGCCCGCCCGGACAACAGCGCCGCTACAAACCGCCGCCGCTCTCCCGGTCCCCGACGCCAACTCGCCGTCGGCATCCCCAGCCGCACGCGCGCAGCGCCATTACGATGCCCTGCGAGAAACCGCCGCGGCCGGCGACTGGACACGGTTCGGCCAAGAGCTGGATGAACTCGGCGAAAGCCTGCGAGCGCTGGAACAATGAGCGAGGGTCTTGAGCATAGGATACGTCCCTATCTAGGAACAGAAATAAAAAAATTCAAGATGCGTTTGAAAAATTAAACGAGACGCTCAGTGTGAGAACACACACCAGACAAATAGAGTGCAACAATGCCTTCATTGCCGCTCCAAGTCTTAATAAAGCCAAGCCATGCATATCAAATTTAGCTCATTATGTGACTAGTTCCCTATTAGCAGCAAGGGGACTCATTCCCTCGAAAAAGAGGGGTGGGGGTACTCCCCAGATGAGCCTATCTATCACTACAGACGGCTTAGGGGCCTCTATGTTGCATTACTATGGATAGGCTCCCAATTGTGCCCCCAAGGGCCCCAGATTCCACCGAACCTCGTTGGATGAGGTCGGAGGGTCTGAGACGATAATATACTGAAATTACGGATGGTTACGGATTTCTCCGGACTTTCCCGGAAGCTAATATGGTGGGCCCGGTAGGGCTCGAACCTACGACCAATGGATTCACTTTACCCCGGCATTTCCACCGGGAGTGGACTATCTCATCACCCTCAACCGTATTGTTAGGGCGCGGGACGCTTAGCCTGTCATTAAGAACACTAAAGTTCTCAGGTAGTCTCTGCACCTTCCGGGGGTGTACCCCCGGCTTGGCTCAGGGTTTCCATCAGCCGTGCTGTTAAGGTTCCCCTGAATTCATCCCGTTCATTTCATATCTTTCGATACAAACGCACCATTTTGATGAGTCCACTGCTCTAACCAACTGAGCTACAGGCCCACAGGGGATGGGATTGTAGCAGTGTCGGCGATGCAAAACCCCCACCACCGAATCGAAACTCAGCGGTAGGCGAAATCCGTGCCTCCTGTCCATACAATCCGCACCCCGCATGAACGGCTGCCACAGTCGCGGCAAAGCAGCTTCGGGCCCACAGCGCCAATGCTGGTCTCGGCGCCTAACTCATGAATGAGTTTGGGGACATTCAGCCGTTCCATGCGGATGCAATCACCGCAAACCCCATAGAGGCGGAATTTGTCATTCATGTCCGAAAGTCTCTCGAGACCTGCCATCACGGCGAACTTTAGCATCGTCTGGGCTCGTGAGTTGAGCCAATCAGCCGCTACGCTACGTTACTATGAACGCTAAGTGCAGCTTCTCACGGACGGCGTTCAATGCAGGCTTAGGGAAGGTGGTCATGTACGACAGAAAGTGCCTCAGCCTGACGTTCATAATAACTCACATAGTGGCGTACAGACCCGTTGTAACCGGAAACGGTCGCGCTCGACATTAATAACTCGCCGTAGACTTTGTCGAATCTCAAACTGCAAATGAGCAACGTGCTAACTGATGCCTAGTTTAATGTCGTTTGCGATATTCCGCGGTGGTGACAAACGGCGAAGTTGCGTTCGGTCTGCAGTCGTTCGAGCCCCGAGTCTAGCCGCATAATATACAGCGGCTTTTCGTTAAGGCCATGGAATCGCCCAGCTTCTCCGGCGAATCATGCCTGATAGCACTATACCGTTTGATTCTATCTTGGCACCCATGCTGTTTTACGGGAATCTCTCTCGACCTCTTATACCGGGACTAATCCAGCGATTGTGAAGCTGCCACCGTCCGGTAGAATCTTTGTTTGTGTGCGCCGCCCATAAGCTGGAGATCCAGATTGAAATCACCTCAATCCATGTCCAACGCCGAGCTCATCGCGTTGGTTGAAGAACAAAGCCGGAAACTACATATCCTGCAGATGGAAGTGACTTTTCTCACCTTCGCAGTTATGCACAATAACTATTTCTTCAGCAAACAGTCCGGAGACGGCGCAGATCAGTACGATGGCGCGCGAAGTTTCGCACAGACGATCTATCTGAATTCCCTGGCGGAGAGAAAAAACTTGAAAGCCGATGAATGTGCCGGTTTTGTGCAAGAACTAATCGATAAGGAGCCGCAACGTTTCGGTCTCGAGCAGGCTCCTGAGCGCAACCTCATTATCGACTGGCTGAATGATCTAAGCCCGACCACGCATGATTAGGAAAGACTTACGTTGGGGTAGCGGGTAGGCAACGAGAGAACGGTCAGATCTGGTTCATCACCCAAGCCAGAACGATTACCTGGGGTACGGTCACCAATGGTAGGAAAAGGGCAATCTTCCATGACGCCGTAACGTCTTTGAGCACCATAATTTCCGTGTAATCGGTCGACACACCCGTCATGAGAAACGCGAAGCTGTTACCCGGTGCTCTGGCCCGTACCATCAAATCAGCTGCTATGGGTACGCTGCCTTCCGAACATACCTCGATGACGGTCGCAGCGATCAGCGTCAACCCGAGACCGGTGATCGTTGGACCGAAGTAACTCTGAAAGGTTTCTGGCGCCAACAACACGCGAATTGCAGCCGCGAGAACCACCCCGAAAAACATCCATCGCATCACCATACGCGAGCTCTTCAATCCATCCCATAAAACCTGACCAACGACAGGGGCCGTAATCTTTGCCATTTTCAGGCCGCGCTTTGCTTCAGCGAAGAAACGAAAGTCTTCGCGCAACTCTTGCTCATTAGGATTTTTTGGCAACCGCCCGAGTTTCACCAACCGGTCGAAAATAATGCCAGCGACAAAGGCAATCACCATTGACGTCAACAAAAACGTCACCATCCACTTGAAACCGATCAGTGCCCAGAGAATGAGCGTCAGCGACAGCGAATTCCACGGACTTGCGATCAAAAATGCCATCACTTGGCCAATGCTCGCTCCACGCTCATACAAGCGTGACCCCACGATCAAGATACCGTGACTACACAGATCGAGCATTACCCCGGCGAGCATCGCTCGCGCTACCCCAGGAATGGTCCCGCCACGCCCCAGGACGGAGGTGACGAACTCCCGAGGTATGACACCGATAACGCCAGTGAAAACAATCGCTGCGGCCACACCCCACGCCATAGCATTTATTAACTCATAAATGGAATAGACGAACTGCGCGCCCACCTGCCACGATGTGGCCGCCTGGGTTAAATACAGTGCGTAGCTTAGTACAATGATGCTGCCGGAGATCGTAAGCAACCAGTCAATCTTGCGTGGAGCGCAATGGCCAGCGGTCGGCGTCGTTTGCGACTCTGGTTCGATAGTTGCCATCGTCGGCACCACAAATTTCGATTACAAAAAAGTGCCGGACGAGGATTACCTCGCCCGGCGTGGCGTGCTCCTAGGGTTAGACTAGTTTTGCAACCCAGTCAGGTGTCTAAACTCCTTTTCGAAAAAGAACTCCGTCTCACCAAAAGCTGGCTTGAGGTCATCGAGCCATTTTGCATTCTCATCAAATTTAGCGAAAAACGGACGCTGTACCCAATCTGGATTACGGCCCTGCAGGAAACGCAAGACGAAGA
>CAZBOQ010000192.1:0-8322 GCA_964493555.1 uncultured Gammaproteobacteria bacterium
GCGGCAAAGATTACCGGCCAGCGCCGCGCGTACTGCCTCGCGGCTAGGGTTGGGGTTATCCGCGATGAACGCTGACTACGTCAGCACCATTCCCGAAGTGCAAAATCCACACTGCAGCCCTCCAGCGTCGACCATCGCCTGCTGTATTGGACTCAAAGTCAGTCCATCAGCAATGCCCTCGATAGTGGTCACAGCCTGACCGGCACAAGCGGCGGCCAGCAGCAAACAGGAGCGCATCGGTCTGCTATCCACCAACACCGTACAGGCACCACACACACCCTGGTTACAGCCGCGCTTGCTCCCGGTAAGGTCCAAATCCTCGCGTAAGACTTCAAGCAAGGTAGATCCCGCTGGGGAACTAAGTTCGTGTAAATCGCCATTAACGTTCAGCGTGTAGCTCGACGTTTGACTCATCATTGTTGAGCAGCTTCAGCTTTCGCCGCCAGCACAGCACGTTTCACCACTCGCGGCACGATACGGCGCCGATAGTCGGCGCTGGCACGGACATCATCGACCGGATCACACGCCGCGGCGAGTTTCTCGCCTGCGGCTAGCAATGCATCTCCATCAAGATCCCCACCAAGCAAATCCGCATCTACCTCGTCCAAATGAACGGGACCTGGTCCACATGCGCCTACGGCGATCCTGATGAGTGCGCAGACGCCACCTTCCATGTGCAACGCGACAGCCACCGAGACGGTGGCAAAGTCGCCCGCCACGCGCGCCACCTTGTCATAGTGTCCCACCGATCCGTCCGGTTCCGGAGGAAGTTTTACCCCCATGACGATCTCGCCCGGCGCTAACGCCGTTTCGTACCAATCGACGAAAAAATCAGTGGCGTGCAGCTCACGCTGCCCGTTAGGCGTGGCGATCTGAACTGTCGCGTCAGCCGCAACCAATGCAGGCGGATAATCAGCTGCTGGATCAGCGAACGCGATGGAGCCACCCATGGTGCCCATGTTGCGTACTGGTGGGTTGGCAATAAGCGACGCTGCCCGAGAGACCACGCGCTGCGCGTCGCGCAGGTCGCTCTCGTGCGCCGTTTGTCGGTGAGTCCGCATGGCGCCGATTTCTACACTACCATCATCGGTGCGAGAGAACCGGTGCAGCTCTTCAATATCCTTTAGGCAAACAATCGCGCTGGGTTCCGCTAGTTGCGCATTCATCATCGCAACCAACGTTGCGCCGCCGGACAGACAACGCGCCTCATTGTTGGCGGCCAAGAAGCTTAATGCGGCGTCGACACTGTCGGGTCGATGAAAGTCCATCTCTTACTTGCGATGTCTTGGCGCTAGTCGGCGGCGCCAATCAGATGGAAACTCTGGAAACAAGCATATTCGGATCTACGAGCTTACCTTTCTCGATCACCATCTCATCGTCCAGGATCAACGTGCAATCACGCATCGGTACATCATAGTGGCCACGGGTCGTGCGCTTGCCGCCTCCCTGGCTGTTCGGACCGGTAGAAAAAAGAAAATTCCCTGGGAAAGTGCGAGCCGCTGCAGCGCTACGTTCCGGAACGTCGCCGTTCAAGGCTATGCCGTACCACAAAGCTTGTGGATTCAATCCCCAACCCAGATGAGAGATTGCGTAGGGATCACGATCTTCGGGGCCGTCAGTGTTATCACTCAACCAATCGTTCATCAATTTCGCGTCCAACTCCCCTTCAATCTTCTCGATGAAACCATCCCGTATCTCAAGTCTTACTGGGTCCTGTATGTAACGACAATAGGGAAGAATGACGATATCTCCTGGTGCTAACACTACAACACCACTTGCGGTGGTTTCGTCCGGAAAGGTGTGGACATGGCCCGCGCCCCAATGGTCGAAACGGCCTGGTGCATCGGCAATGCCGTATTGACTCATCACCGGGTACTCACCACATGTATAGGTCAAATCCGTACCGGCCTCAGTCGTCACCCGCGCATGTTTGGTTTTCGCTAACAGATCATCGGCGTATAACACCGCCTCTTTCAGCCCCGGCGGCGACATCAATTGTTCCAAATCGTCTGGCGCGTCGATCACCATCAGCACCCGAGTGCCAGCAGCGCGGACGTCTTTCAGCCAACTGGTGAATAGTGGAACGTGAAAAATAACGATAATGTCAGCGGCCTTGGCTGCCTCCAAGGTGCCTTTGCAACGGCCGATAGTCGGCACACCAACTTTGGTCCAGCCGGGAATGTTATTGACGCACATTTCATAGGCATCGGCACCGTATTCCTCGGCGGCTGCGAAAGTGGCTTCGATATACTCACGCCGAGTAGCCAGGTCGCTAATGCACATTAGCGTTTCACCTTCAGCGATGTTGCACATGCCGAGTTGCTTGCGAAACAACATCGCGAGCTTCGCGGGATTTATCTCCAAAGCACGTAGGGCTGACTGCATCGTCACCTCCTCCATCACGAAAACAGGCTTGAATGAATAGAGGACTACTAGCAGTTTGTCAAACAGTGGGGGGGAGGCTATTTTCCCGATTGGCCCCTGATATTCTTCTTAGCACTTAGATGCTATCGATTAATCTGGGCTTGTCGGTGAGCCTGAGTCCCTTTGCGGCCTTTGACCTCGCGACAAGTTTTCTCAGCCTATACTACGCCGCCGTCTGAACGCCCCAGTAGGCATTTATCTAGCCAACACTACCTAAAACGCTACCGCAAGTGGTGGCCGATCCAAGGTCTTTGACAACAACAGATCCGTCACTAGCATGTATGCGGGCGTATGGGAGATACACACATCTATGCCCGCGTTTTGCACCGCCAGTTGCGGAGTGACACCGCAAGCCCAAAACACTGGTAGCTCATCGGCCAATACTCTCGTGCGGCCAATTTTTTCGATGGACTGATTGAGATCATCGATCCCGATCAACTCCGGCAAACCGATATGGATGGGTGCTCCGTGCACCGCCGGATAGCGTTGCGTTACTTCAATCGCACGGATAGCCGCGGCCGGTGTCAATGGCCGCATTGACACAGCAATCTTACCGCGAAACGGACCGGCCGCTTCAGCGTCAAACCTGGAGATGTAGAGTGCTGCGGTATCGCCGCGCGCCAGAAAACGCATGTCCACGCCGCCCCGGACGAGCGCCTGTTCAAACGAAAATGAACAGCCGAAAGCGAACGTAACAAAATCGTCGCGCCATAGTTCGCATATCTCGCTCACATCCTCGGACGGTTGGCCATTGCGAAAAACCCGATAACTGCCAAGATCGGTGCGTAGATCGAGGTCATCAGCCAAATCAGGGAGTCGGGGCGAACCCGGCTCCGACACCGCTAGGACCGGACAGGATTTGACATTCCTTGCGCAGAACTCAGCGAAATCGCGGGCGTATTTTTGCTCGACTATCAATACGTTGCACTGCACATAGTCCACAGCGATGCCATTGGTAGGCGCGGCGAAGCCACCGGCACGGATCGCTTTGCGAACCGCCAAGGGGTTACTGCTCTTGTCGATTACGTCGCGAGCCATGAACAGTGGGATTCCTAGTTTATGATGGGACCATTATGACGGCTGAGACGGCAGCGCGCACGAGGGCACACTCGGTGCGCATCGGGATAGACATCGGCGGAACCTTCACCGATGTCGTACTCGAACAGGGCACGAACCGCTACACAGCGAAAACGCTGACCACGACGACCGCGCCCGAACGCGCAGTGTTACATGCCTTGCGTGACGTCCTGACCGAGGCCAAATCTGTGCCGGCCGACGTTGGGCTCATCATTCACGGCACAACGCTTGCGACCAATGCACTAATCGAGCGCAAAGGTGCACCGACCGCGCTGATCACAACCCAAGGATTTCGCGACGTGGTCGAGATGGGCACCGAAAGCCGCTTCGAACAATACGATCTCAATATCGTAAAACCCAGGCCACTCATTGCGCGTCGACTTCGCTTTCCCGTGCCCGAACGGCTCAGCGCCACGGGCGATGTATTGCTGCCGTTGGATACCGACGCTGTAGATGCACTCGTCCCTGTTCTCCTCGCCACCGGTATCAAAAGCTTAGCCATCGGTTTTATGCATAGCTTTGTCAATCCTGCCCATGAACTCGCAACCGCGGAAAGGCTCGAACGGAAACTTCCTGGCATCAGCATCAGTCTATCGTCACAAGTCTCACCCGAGATACGCGAATACGAACGGATCTCTACAACCTGCGCGAATGCTTACCTGCAGCCGTTGATCGCCGGTTACATCCAGCGTCTCGAACGCGCCCTAGTGGACGACGGTTATCGCTGTCCACTATTCATGATGTTGTCGAATGGCGGCATCACGTTACCGGAAACTGCTAAGCGTTTTCCCGTACGGCTGATCGAATCAGGTCCAGCCGGCGGCGCAATCCTCGCTGCCCATATCGCCGAGGTATGCTCCTTGGATTCAGTCGTCTCCTTCGACATGGGTGGAACCACGGCGAAAATCTGTTTAATTGACGACGCAGTGCCGCAAACGACGCGCCAGTTCGAAGTTGCCCGCGTTCATCGGTTCAAACAAGGTAGTGGCTTGCCGATGCGCATCCCTGTGGTGGAGATGGTCGAGATCGGTGCGGGCGGTGGCTCCATCTCAAAGCTTGATCCGTTGCGTCGGATCCAGGTCGGTCCGCAGAGTGCGGGAGCCGATCCCGGTCCCGCCTGTTATGCCCGCGGCGGCAAAGACGCTACAGTTACCGATGCCAACGTAGTGCTCGGTCGGATTGGAGCGGATGGATTCGCTGGCGGCGATATTTCACTCAACAGCCAAAACGCGGCACGGGCGATAGATGCTGCGCTAGCGGGTGACCTCGGCCATCCGACCGAATTCGCGGCACTGGGGATAACGGAGATAGTCGATGAGAACATGGCCAATGCGGCGCGGGAACATGCAACAGAAAATGGAAAGACACTCAGCGGACGAACCCTGATTGCGTTCGGCGGATCGGCGCCGATCCATGCGGCACGTATCGCGGAAAAACTCAATATCGAGCATGTCATTGTACCGGTAGGTGCTGGCGTCGGTTCGGCGGTAGGTTTTCTACGCGCACCTGTCGCATACGAAGTTTCGCGCAGCGCCTACCAGCGCCTTGCCGGTTTCGATCCATCATCGGTCAATACGATGTTTAGCGAAATGTCGCAGGAGGCGCAATCGATCGTTATCGCCGGCGCGCCCGGAGCGCAGTTACGCGAAAGAAGAATTGGCTACATGCGTTACGTCGGCCAAGGCCACGAGATTGCAGTTCCGATTCCGGTCAAAGTGTTGCAGCGCGCCGACGGCGCAGCCTTGAGAGAAGTCTATGATGACGTCTATCGGAGCAAGTACGGACAGGCCATCGCCGGCGTCGATGTTGAAGTAATGAACTGGACACTGTCGGTCACGGCGCCAACCGCTTACACGCAAGTCGACCCGAGTGATGCAAACACTTACTCTCCCAGAGCCGAGTGCGTACGCCGGGTATTCCTGCCAGGCTCCGATAATTGGTTGGAAGCCGCCTGCTTTACCCGTGCCCGCCTCCGCCCCGGTGCTACAATCGTCGGGCCGGCGCTAATCGTCGAGAACCAGACGACCACCGTGGTCACCGGAGCTTTGACCGCCCGGCTGAACGCTTTCGGCGATATCGTAATGCACGCTTCCACCAGCGATTAATATCAATGACTAGCCCAACAACTTTATCCCCCGAACCCACGGTCTCCGCGGCCGCGGCGCTCGCCGACATTCACGCTCAAGTCATCTGGAACCGTCTAGTCGCGGTCGTCGAAGAGCAAGCCCGCACATTAATGAAAACTGCTTTCAGCGCAGTGGTGCGCGAGTCCGGTGATCTATCGGCTGGCGTGTTCAACACTCGGGGTCAGATGATTGCTCAAGCGATCACCGGAACGCCTGGACATGTGAATACAATGGCTGAGGCTGTGCCGCATTTTCTGAAACAATTTCCGACCACGACCATGGCGCCCGGAGATCACTTCGTTACCAATGACCCGTGGCTCGCCTCGGGACATTTGCACGATCTGACCGTCGTGTCGCCTGCATTTCGAGATGGTCAAGTAATTGCCTTGTTTGCCTGCACCTGCCATCAGCTCGACATCGGTGGTCGTGGGCAGGGCCCAGATGGGAAGTCAGTGTACGAAGAAGGTCTGTTCATTCCGATCATGCAACTCGCGCGCGGCGGCATGATGAATGACGTGCTTTTGGAGATCATTAGACATAACGTTCGCACCCCGTACGAGGTCGAGGGCGATATTCACTCCTACGTGGCCAGCAACGAAACCGGCATGCGTAAACTCAGTGCCATGATGGATGAGTTTGAGCTGGCAACTCTCGAGCCGATCGCCGAGTACATCTTGAATCGCTCTCAGCAGGGAATGATTACCGAGATCAATAAGCTTCCGTTCGGCGAGTACCACAATTCACTAACTATCGACGGTTATCACGAGCCGGTGCGACTAGCCTGTCGGCTGCTCATCGAGCGAGATCAAATAAAAATCGACTACGAAGGTAGCAGTCCCGCAAGCCTCAACGGCATAAATCTAGTATTGAATTACTGCAAAGCCTACAGCGCCTTCGGTGTGCGTTGCGTGATCGCACCGCTGATCCCAAACAATGCTGGATCGCTCAGCCCCATCGAGGTAAGTGCGCCGCCCGGATCTGTTTTGAACGTAAATCGGCCGTGGCCGGTGTGCGCCCGCCACATCATTGGCCAGTTCCTCCCCGATGTGGTGATGGGTGCGCTGGCGAAGGCTATCCCGGAAAAAGTACCGGCTGAAGGCGCGTCCTGCGTGTGGGGAGCTCAACTTCGCGGCGGTGCCAACATCGATGTCGCTGAACGCTGGGATGCGGGCGAGTCCACAGACCCATACGAAATAATTTTCTTCAACAGTGGCGGCTCCGGCGCCCGGGCTACGCTGGACGGTTTATCGGCAACCGCATTTCCGAGCGGCGTGCGCGCCATGCCCACAGAGGTTGTCGAAAACCTCGCGCCTATCGTAGTGTGGAAAAAAGAACTGCGACCTGACTCGGCGGGCGCTGGGACCCAGCGCGGCGGCTTCGGTCAGACAGTGATCACCAGTGCCGTTAACGGAGCACCTTTCAACATTTCGGCCATGTTTGACCGGGTAAAACATTCCGCCCGCGGACGAAACGGCGGACGAAACGGTGCTTCGGGCAAGATCGCAATTGCTGGCGGCGCCGGGCTTGCCGCCATGGGCCGGCAGCTCATTCCTGCGGGCGAGCGCTTGCAACTCGACCTGCCCGGCGGCGCAGGCTACGGCGATCCGCTACTCCGCCAGCCAAAAGCCGTGGCAGATGACGTAGCCAACGGTCTGTTAAGCCGCAAGAATGCAACGCGCCAATACGGAGTTGTAATCGACAAAACGGGCCGGCCCGACAACCAAGCTACTAGAACACAACGCAAAAAGTTGCGCAAAAAATAGGCAATTTCCATGATACCTACTGATCTACGCCAGTTCATGGCACTACTCGACGAGGCCGGCATGCTTGCGCGGATCAAAAAGCCAGTGGACATTAAACACGAGATCGCCGCCTATATACGCAAAACATCAGATGCCCGAGGACCAGCGTTATTGTTCGAGAGCGTGAAAGATTTCTCTATGCCGGTTGTTGCTGGGATGTTCGCTCATCGTCAGCTGATGTTGATGGCGTTAGGGGTATCTGAGGATTGTGCGGTCGAATGTTATCTCGAGGCACTGGCCAAGCCGCTACCGACGCGAATCATCAAACAAGGTTCCTGCCAGGAGAAGGCACAACTCGGCGCAGATATCGATTTAGGAAGCTTGCCGGCGCCGATCTATTCCGCCAAGGACAGCGGCGCCTATATAACCGCTGGTGTTGCTATAAGCGCGGATATAGAAGATGGAACAAGAAATGCGTCGATCTACCGCTTCGAGATACAGGGCAAGAATCGGCTCGGCGTGCTGGCGGAACCACCACATCATTTAGGCATTCATTATCAAAAGGCGGAAGCAGTGGGCAGACCCCTAGAAGTTGCCATCGCTCTGGGCACCGCGCCTAGCGTTCTTGTGGCGACCCAATGGGAGGCGCCCTACGGAACGGACGAACTGACATTAGCCGGCGCATTGCAAGGTCAGGCGTTGGAGGTGGTTAAGTGTCGAACTGTCGATCTCGAAGTTCCAGCCACAAGCGAAATAATCATAGAAGGTCAGATGCTACCCGACACGAGGGAAATGGAAGGACCGTTCGGTGAATACACCGGCTATTACACAGCGGCCTATCCAAAACCAATCAAGGAAGTCACCGCGAATACCCACCGGCATAATCCGATCTAACAGGCCATGCAAACCGTCGAACCGACCACAGAAACCCAAGAACTAAAAATAATACCAGC
>CAZBOQ010000193.1:0-4202 GCA_964493555.1 uncultured Gammaproteobacteria bacterium
GGCAGAGCACGGCGCATTCGAAAAAGGGCCCACAAATCAACCCCCCCCCCGGAGATCAACAACGCATTACCAGTAGCTGATTAGAGAAAGTTTACCGACCGCAAACTTTCATTCGAGCCGGGCGTTATCATGCAAGTAGAACGTTAGTAATCCGATTCGGCGTGTGCGCGCCGCTCGTTCCCGACTTTTGAGAAGGTCGGTCAGCCAGCACAATAACGAGACGTTCAGCGGAACTAGAACACTGAAGGGCTATTACACAGAGCACCTCCAGGACCGTTGTTAACGATACGCGCTTAACTCCTGAATGAAGAGTCCGCAAGATCCGTCCCGAAACGTCATAGGCTGTCGATCCCCTGTCTGGGTAACATCCACCGAACTTTCAGGCCGGTGTATTCTTTTCGACCCAACGGTGTCCGTCTTGCAAGCTTTCCTTCTTCCAAAAAGGCGCGCGGGACTTCAGGTCTTCAATGAGGAATCGGCAAGCATCGAAAGCGGCGGACCGATGCACCGACCACGCTGCCAACAGCACGATGGGCTCACCAGGTAGCAGATCGCCGACGCGGTGCATAATGAGAAGATCGCTAATCTTCCAGCGTTGCTTAGCCTCCGTAGCGATCTCGCCAAGATGTTTTTCCGTCATGCCTGGATAATGCTCCAAGGTCATGGCTTGTACTGGAGTATCCTCGTTGAAATCCCGCATAGTGCCGATGAATATAGAGCTCGCGCCGAATTGGCCTCGCTCACCCAATATCTCCCGCTGGTAGCGACTCAACTCAACGAACGGATCAAACCGACTGTCACACACTTCGATCTTCACAAACTCCCTCCCGAAATAGGCGGAAAGAACGCAACCTCGTCGCCATCTTTGAGCACCGAGCTGACATCGGAGTAATCCATATTCACGGCCATCAACATCTCTCCGCGCATGGGAACACCGCCAGCCACGGCCTCCCAGGCATCAGCGATGGTCATCCCCTCCTTTACTTCGATCTCAAAGTCTTTGCGGCCGAACTCCTCGGCAAGGCTCGCAAACATTCTGACCCTGATCGCCATGTTCAACTACGCTTCCAATGACCAGATTTCCCGCCCGATTTTTCAATAAGGCACACTCCCGATATAGTCATCGCCCGATCCACCGATTTACACATGTCATAGACAGTAAGTAGCGAGATCTGAACCGCGGTAAGGGCTTCCATCTCGACGCCGGTCTTGGCGTCGGTCTCCGTTGTCGCGATCGTAATGACGCGATGATGTTCGGCGTCTATTTGAAAATCGATGGATACACTGGTCAACGGTAACGGATGGCAGAGTGGAATGAGTTCGGGTGTCCGCTTAGCTGCCATAATGCCCGCGGTCCGTGCAATGCCTAGCACATCTCCTTTTTTGTGTGTACGTCGACCGAGCATTTCCAGGGTTTGGGCTGCCATTTCGATGTAACCCTCAGCCACGGCCCGCCGGCGGGTCACCTGTTTGTCGGCCACATCCACCATGTGCGCCTCACCAGCCTGGTTGAAATGGGTAAGTTTGCTCATTGCCTACTCAATCATCGTATTTCAGGTATTGGTATTTTGGGTCTGTCGGCGTGCCTTCCAATGGACTACCCTCCGTACTCGGTCGCCACATAATCAGCGCTTCAATTCGGGTCGCTAGTTCGAAGTCTTTGTCAGTGATCCCCTTCGCCGCATGGTTCATGAGTGTCACAGTCACCGCGCCGTAAGATACCTGCAGGTCCGGATGATGCCAGGCGGCTTCCGCAAGGTGTGCTATCGCGTTCGCGACCATCAGGGAACCCTTCCAACCCGCCGTCGCATAGCGCCGGCAAAGTAAGCCGTCTTCGAAGTACCAGCCTGGCAGTTCACGCAGTCGTTCAGCGATCTCGCCGGGTTCATAAACCTGATCCCCAGCCGGCATCAACGACCACTGCCCATGCTATTCATACTGTGATTATCACCGATTTCAGTCCTTTTAGTCCGGCGATGAGCCAGCTTCCAAGATGGCTGCGGCCACATCGGCCGCTTGTCGATTGACCCGCACATCATGCACCCGAAAAATCCGGACCCCAGCACCAACTCCCAGCGCGGTCGTTGCACAGGTCCCACCGACCAGTTCACGAAATTCTACATCGCTGCATATTGGTGCCATAAAGCTCTTGCGGCTCGCGCCTAACATCACGGGATAACCAGTCTTCACAAACTCGGAGAGCCTTGCGATGAGGGTCAGGTTATCAATCTTGCGTTTGCCGAACCCTATACCCGGATCAATCACAATCTGCGACTTTTGCAAACCAGCTGTCTGCGCAGCGGCAGCCCTTTCCAATAGATAATGCAAAACTTCATCAATTACATCGTCGTAGTGTGGCGCAGCTTGCATATCGCGCGGCGCACCCTTTTTATGCATCAATACAATTGGGATACCCCATGCCGCCGCCAAAGCTGACATATCGGACTCCATACCAGCTGCAACGTCGTTCAACATGTTAGCACCTGACGCGAGTGCCACTTCGGCGACTTCGGTAAGCGTGGTGTCGATAGAGATAACGACTTCCGGAAGTCGTTCGCGCAGGCGCACAATGACCCCACGGATCCGATCGATTTGCTGTCCGGCACTTACCCGCTCGGCACCGGGCCGGGTCGATTCCCCGCCAACATCGATAATGTCCGCGCCTTCGGTGACCATCTGCAAACCATGGGTAACCGCGGCGTCGCAATCCGGATGGATCCCCCCATCCGAGAAACTGTCCGGCGTGACGTTGAGGATACCGACGAGGAGCGGTCGCACCGGAGCGACTAGATCGATCAAGGTCGTAGTGACCCAAGACACCGATCGGATGCCTTGACCAAGGCATCAACCATCGAAATCTCGGTCGCCAAGTGCCCGGTCCGCGGCAGCGTGATCAGCTCGGCCTGGGGCAGTGCCTGTTGTAAGCTCCATGAGGCTTCATAGGCACACATCAGATCGCGACGCCCATGTACTATCGTCGTTGGAATATCGCACAAACGGTAAGCGTCGCGTAACAACTGCCCGGGTTCCATAAAGTACCGGTGGTAAGCAAAATGGGTCTCGATCCGTGCGTCGACGACATTGCTTTCGCTGACCGCACAATTGATCGTGCTAGGTGGATTTTCCAGTCCATAACTCATCACCCACGTGGACCAGTCCGCCCACGCCTTTGCAATGCGTTTCGCCTCTTCATAATCTTGGGATTGCAGCTTGTGATAGCAGGTGGCGACAATATCATCCACCGTGTTCGCGCCCACAGCTTCGATGAATGTCTCCCATGCGTCGGGCAAGAAACGCTGCGTGCCACCACCCAAAAACCAATCCAAATCTTGTTGACGGGCAAGAAAAACACCGCGCAAAATCAACGCCAGCACATTCCGGGGGTACATCTCAGCGTAGGCCAACGCCAGCGTTGCGCCCCAAGAACCGCCGAACACGACCCAACGATCTATTTCCAGGTGACGGCGGATCCGGTCAATGTCCGCAATCAGATCTTGGGTGGTGTTTTCACGTAGTTCGCCGCGCGGCTCCGAACGCCCGACACCGCGTTGATCGAACAACACCGTGCGATAACCTTGTGGGTCGAAGAAGCGACGATGGTACGGCCGAGCGCCCGAACCCGGGCCACCGTGCAGAAAAACGACCGGTATGCCGTCCACAGCGCCGCACTCTTCAACATAGATCCGATGAAGATCACTAACCTCCAAAAACATCGTCTCTCGGGCTTTGAGTTCCGGGTATAACGACTTCGAGGCAACTTTATTCATCAGGTGAGCATGAGCGTTTTGCCGAACAGAAAAGCGCACCATGGAGATGCGGTGTTATCCCGACTAAAAGAGTTTGATCTGCGAACTTAAGTTTTTACCACGAAAAGAACCCACCGATAGCGAATGTATCGAGTTGATCATTTGCACCACCGGTCCATTCGGTCTCTGAATTAGTGTATTCCGCTACGAACTTGAGCCACGCCGTAACATCATGATAAACGCCTACCGTCCACGCGGACTGACTCTGGAGCTGCGATACGCTACTGCCAGCGTGCGGTCTTGACCCCGCGCAGATGCCCGGAATAGCAAAGCGGTTGCCGGCGGAAGCGCAGCCCTGATCGTCAACACCCTCCAGTATCGCCGCGCCGTAACTAATGCCGACGCGAGTCCTAGCGCTGTTGAACCGGTAACTGCCCTGAGCGATGAATCCACCGT
>CAZBOQ010000194.1:0-6409 GCA_964493555.1 uncultured Gammaproteobacteria bacterium
GCCAATACGTTACTGCGGAATTGCGTGGTCGACGCCTAGACGATGCCATAGTTATTCCGAATGCTACGATTTATCAGGGTAGCTACGTCTATACGGTAAAGGACGGTGTGCTCCAGCGGAGAGATATTGACATTGCCTGGCAAAGTGACACTGAGGCGTTGATCGAAGGAGGGTTAAATGACGGTGATCAACTCGTGACTACGCCGCTCGGGCAGGTGGTGTCCGGAACACGGGTCAGCGTCAGTGTTAGACCACGTGAAGAAGGTGCACGCCTCTCTGGTGAGGAAAATCCGAATGAGATTGACGGCCTGCGATCAGATCGAAGCTAGTCAATCGTGATGGTTCTGCTGTGATCGCTTGGTTTGCCCGCAACGACGTTGCCGCCAATCTCTTGTTGGTGACCGTCATCATCGGCGGACTGTATTCGCTGACTCAAAATATTGCCTTTGAGGTTTTTCCGTATTCTGAGCCGGACGTCATTTCAGTATTTGTACCGTTGCGCGGCGCAACGCCTGAGGATGTTGAACTCGGCGTCGCGATGCGTATCGAAGAGGCCGTTCATGAGCTGGAAGGCGTTAAAAAGATCACCAGCCGTTCTGTTGAAGGTAGCACCACGGTCCGGATCGAGGTGGATTCGAGTTACGATCCGCGCGATTTGTTAAACGACGTTAAGAACCAAGTCGATTCTATTAATACTTTTCCTGCCGATACCGAAAAACCGGTCGTTAGCCTGGCATCCATCAAACGCCCCGTTATCGAAGTGGTTGTTGCGGGAGATTACGCCGAGCAGGAGATCCGTACACTTGCCGAACAAGTTCGTGACGATTTGCTGCGTGTAGGTGGTATCACTCAGGTGCAGCTCCAGTCGGTGAGTAAATACGAGATCGCCATAGAAGTTCCACAGGATCGGTTGCGCGAATATAACCTGACACTCGCAGACATTTCGCAGGCGGTCCGAAAAAGTTCACTCGACATTTCCGCTGGTAACCTCCGTACCGATGGCGGCAATGTTCTCATCCGCTCTAAAGGTCAGGCATATCGGCGGGCGGACTTCGAAGAAATTGTCGTTAAGACTAACCCGGACGGTACCATTATTCGGATCTCGGATGTCGCCGACGTGCTCGACGGTTTTCAGGAAGAGTCTGTTGATACTCGTTTCGACGGCCGGCCGGCGGCATTCATTCGGGTTGAGCGGGTGGGCCAACAAAGTGCATTGGAAATTGCGCAATTGGTTAAGGACTACATTGATAGTCGCCAAGCGACGTTACCGATGGGCGTTACCCTGAGTTACTGGGACGATAATGCCAGGCTTCTCGAAACCCGACTCGGCGTGCTTCAGAGTAGTGCTATACAAGGTGGGATTCTGGTAATAATGCTTTTAGCGCTGTTTCTACGCCCGGCGGTTGCGTTCTGGGTTTTTATCGGGATCCCGATAAGCTTTTTAGGCGCATGTATCTCAATGGCGTTTTTCGATATCAGTATCAATTTGATGAGCGCATACGGATTTATCATCGTGTTGGGCATTGTGGTCGACGATGCGATTGTTACCGGCGAGAATGTTTATCGGCATCTAGAGACTTCAGAGTCCGGTTTGCAAGCCGCGATCAACGGTACGCAGGAGATCGCGATGCCAGTGACCTTTGGAGTATTGACCACGATCGCGGCTTTTGCCCCGTTAGTATTCATTGAAGGGCGTATGGGGGATGTGTTCCGCTCGATCCCAGCGGTGGTCATCCCTGTGTTGGTGTTTTCGCTGATCGAATCAAAGTTCGTCCTACCTTCACATTTGAAACACGCCAAGCGGCATTCTGGTGATAAACCACCTTCGCGCTTAGGCCAGTGGCAACGGGCGATCGCCGGCGGCCTGGAGGGGTTTATTCTCAGGTACTATCAGCCGCTCTTGAGGTTCTCGATTCGCCATCGCTATTCAACTCTAGCGACTTTCTGCGGTGTATTAGCGATTATCGCCGCGATGATCGTGAGCGGCTGGACGAAGTTCGTGTTCTTTCCTCAGGTCGAGTCCGAAACGGCCAGAGCTGCGTTGATCATGCCAGTGGGAACTCCATTCGAGGTGACTGATCGGCACATCCAGAAGATCATGGGCGCAGCACTCGCGATGCAGGATAAGTACCGCGATGCTGACACGGGTGAGAGCGCAATCCAGCACGTGTTCTCTAGTACCGGTTCTACGGGCCTGTCGAACGGGTCCAATTTCGGTCAAGTACAGTTCGAGATGGTTCCGCCGGAATCACGTCCACTGGACGTGACGACCACTGAAGTATTGAGCGAGTGGCGTCGAGCCATTGGTATCGTGCCGGGCGCAGAATCACTGACTTATCGATCGAATATATTCCGACCTGGAGATCCCATCGATGTGCAGTTCAGTGCCAATTCTTTCGCGGTCTTGGAGACCGTAGGAGGCAAGCTCAAGGAGCGTCTGAGAACCTATCCTGGAGTTTTTGATATCGCGGACAGCCTTTCCGATGGTAAAGAGGAACTGCGTGTTGAACTAACCCGCCAGGGCCACGTGCTCGGCCTGACTCGTGCCGATATCGTTAGCCAGGTTGGGCAAGCGTTTAAGGGGTTCGAAGCGCAGCGGATCCAGCGTGGCCGTGATGACATCCGTGTCCTCGTACGTTTCCCGGAAATGGAACGTAGCACCGTAGGTACGTTGAACGAAATGTCGATTACGGCACCGAACGGACGGCGAGTGCCGTTTGCGCATGTCGCTGAGTTGACTCCGGGTAAAGGTCCGTCGCGGATCACCCGTATCGATCGCTATAGAACGTTGAACGTCACAGCGGATATAGACAAAAATAAAGTTAATATGACAGTGCTACAGAGCGATCTCACTGACTACGTCGAGCAGTTACTAATGCAGTATCCGGGTGTTACTTACAAACTCGAGGGTGAGGCTCGGATTGAACGCGAGACCTTCGATAGTCTAGGCATAGGGCTTGCGATATTGATGTTTGTCATTTATTGCATGCTCGCGTTGCCACTTAAGTCTTACGTTCAACCGCTGATCATCATGGCGATCATCCCCTTCGGCATTATCGGTGCGACGCTTGGCCATTGGGTTCTCGGCTATAACATTTCGATCTTGAGCATACTCGGTCTGATGGCTTTAATTGGTGTCGTTGTTAACGACAGCCTTGTGCTGGTCGACTTCATCAACAAGCGTATTGTTTCCGGCGCTGATGTTTCTACGGCTGTCCTGGAAGGCGGAATAATTAGGTTTAGACCAATAATGTTGACTTCGCTTACGACGTTTTTCGGTCTGTTACCGATGATGTTGGAGAAGTCGACCTCGTCGCAGTTTCTGATCCCTATGGGTATCTCGCTCAGTTTCGGTATTCTGTTCGCAACACTGATTACTTTGCTATTAGTTCCTGTCAACATAATGATCTGGGAGGACATCAAAATAGCAGCTGATGAGTGGTGGGGCGGCGATGTCGCCGCTACGGGCGATCATTGATGACACGTGATAACGGAGGAAAACAATGGGTTTTCGACACGACTTGCAGGCGGCGGTAAACGTACGACACCAGGCGGACCATCCGCTGATTGCTAAATGGGTCGCTGGTAAGGTAAGTCGGGAAACGATTGCAGGTGCTATCCGCGAGCATTGGTACTGGATCTATAATCTTCTTCCGGAAGCATTTTTGAATATTGCCGCGCGTGCCCCACAGGACGTGGTTGACATGGAGTTGGAGAATCTTGCGGAAGAGATGAACCCCAAGAATCCACACACAGAGCTGATCCTTCGCTTTGCACGTGCGTGCGGCATCAGCCGCGATAATTTGGATGCCGGCCGCGGCTTGCCGACCACTGAGACATGGTTAAATTGGGAGTTAAATGTGACCAGGCACCAGCATTGGATAGCGGCAATGGCGGCGGTGCATATTTCCAGCGAAGCGCAGGAACCCGTGCTTTTTGCAAAAATCCTGCCAGCGTTGCGAGAGACCTACGAATTCAGTGAGCACGACCTCGAATATTGGTGGGAGCATGCTGAAGCTGACGTCGAACATGGCGGGCGCGCTTTCGATATGTTGGAGAAGCATTGCACCACCACCGAACTAAAAGAGATGGCCATCCATTGGGCAGGTGAGGGCGCACGGCTCAAGTATTTGTTCTGGGATGGGATTAATCTGAACTACGAGGTTGGGTATAAGTTGCAATAAGCCCATTATTCCGGGGTAGCATATTTTTATACCGCCCTTAGGAACGCCTTTCAAGACGCGAACCCGGAGGCTTAGGCTTTCGCATGCTGAATAGCGTTCACAACGCGAGGTTTTAAATCCACCACACAACGAACAAAGGCTTCACTCATGTCTGACCTAGAACAGCAACGTCTAGTATGGGACCTGCCGTTGCGGCTGTTTCACTTACTGTTCGCGCTCAGCGTGTGTGCGTCCTTTGCCACCGCAAAGGCAGGGTTTGACTGGGTAGAGATACATATGCGCTTAGGATACTGGATGATCGGGCTGTTGGTGTTTCGGATCATCTGGGGTTTCGTGGGTCCACGCCACGCCCGTTTCATGAACTTTATCAAGGGTCCGGTAACCGTATGGCGCTATACGCGGAAGTTCTTAAAAGGTGAGGCGCTCGAAAGCGTTGGTCACAACCCTTTGGGTAGTCTGATGGTGATACTGATGTTGGTGCTGGTCTGCGTGCAGGTCGGCACAGGTCTGTTCGTCACGGACGATATTATGTATTCGGGCCCCTACAGCCCAGTCGTAAGTTCGATGACTGCGGATTCGCTGACCGGCTGGCATCACAGGAATTTCAATTTTATCTTGATTGCGGTAGTGCTACATATTGGCGCGGCGGTGTATTACCTGCGCGTCAGACAGCAGGATCTGATAACGCCTATGGTTTCGGGAAAAAAAGCTGCATCGGTAGTCCCCGAAGCTGAGGAGCTTGACGGGTCCCAGCTATTGAAGGCATTGATAGTCGCGGTTATTTCAGCGGCGGCCGTTTGGCTGCTGCTCGAGCAGGCACCCGTGCCTGCGGTCGAAGACTACTTTTACTACTAAAGCAAACCCGAATGCGGGAGCTGTGATGGTCGCGCCCTAACGAGCGTTCCGACAAGCTCTCTTCGAGATTGTTTAGCTAGGCGTCTTAATCTTTTACCCGATATTCGTCGTGGCATCCTTTGCAAGCCCCACCGACGGCACGAAATGCTTTCATTGTGGTCGCTTCATCATCGCTTTGTGTGGCCACGGCGAACGCTGCAGTGGCATCGACCAGATCTTTTGCTTTGCTATTGAAATCGTCCATGTTGTCCCAAATGTGGGGTTTGGAACCGGTGTCAAAATCGAACTCGCGCACATCTGCTCGGAACGCATCGCTCAGCATAGGGGCTAGCTGACTCATGCGGATCCCGCTTCGCTTGGCCATCTCAGCGTTGAATGGGATCTGACCTTTCGCCATCCCGACCACTGGACCTATATTCCAAGCCAGGAGCGTTACTACAGATTGGCGGGCATCGACCATGAACTGCGCGCGTTCCACGGCAGATGGTGGTTGCTGAGCGGTTGCGGTTACCATCATTGCAGCGGAGAACATCAATACTACGGTCCTGGCGGCATGTTTCATAATCTCAAGCTCCTAGGTCGTTGCTGGGCGGTGGCAGGATAGTATACCAGCGAGGGCTGCTGTAGTTTCGGCAGGTCTCGAGCTCGCGGAAATGGAGTACATTAGTTCAACGAACAACGGAATAGATGCCGCAGCCGTCGGCTTTTTCACAACTGTATGGATGCGGGAGAAATAAAACGTGAGACTGAAAGACAGAGTTGCGATCGTTACGGGAGCCGCCGGCGGGCTGGGTAGTGAGTTTTCCATTGCGCTGGCGCGGGAGGAGGCCAAAATCGTAGCGGCTGATCTCAATTCAGCCGAAGAGACCATCGCGAGGATCGCCGCCGATGGTGGTGAGGCGATAGGGACTGAAACTGACGTATCTAACGGCGACAGCGCCCAGAAGATGGCTGACGCGGCCTTGAGCGCCTTCGGTCGTATAGATATTCTGATCAGCAACGCGGGTATCCTGTCGCAAATGATGACTTTCGATCAGATTACCGATGAGCAGTGGGATCATATGTTGGCGGTGAATGCTAAGGGAATGTGGCAATGCGCCAAGGCGGTGGTACCGAGTATGAAAGCTCAGGGTAAGGGTAAGATTGTTAATATTTCTTCCAGCACTTTCTATGAAGGTGTTCCGATGATGGCGCACTACGTTGCTTCGAAAGGGGCCGTACTTGGCTTTACCCGCGCACTGGCGCGTGAACTAACTGATACCGGAATCAACGTGAATGCGATTACTCCGGGACTCACGATTACACCACTGGTCGCCGACCAGATCGACAAGCCACCTATGTCAGAAGTTAGGAAACACATCAATGCGTGT
>CAZBOQ010000195.1:0-3169 GCA_964493555.1 uncultured Gammaproteobacteria bacterium
TCTAAGAACAGGCCCTTCCATTTTGGTACTTTTCCACTGGAAATCCTTCCGCGTAATGACGATCTCATCGAACGAGAAAACGACTTAAAACCGCTCAAGGGTACGAGCCGCACCAACGGTAACGATCCCCTGAGTAAAGCGGTACTTAAATACCGGGAACTTTACGCTGAGGCCCTCGATGGGGAGGTTGCTCCCGCCCGGGCGCCGGTGCCCGATGATCTGGAACGACGGGCGCAAGACATCAAAGGCGCCGGCTATTTTATGGATGCTAGCCAGATCGGGATCTGCCGTCTACCACATAATTCTTGGCTGGACTGCGTAGAACAACAGGCGCTTGGTTTCGCCATCGTGCTGCTGGTTGAGCATGGCAGAACTCCGGAACAGGACAACTTAGCCCATGAATGGGTAGTGCCCGCTGTGCGTGCGGCGGCGGATATGTTGGCCGCGGAAATTTCCGTAATCGTCTCCGGTCATATTCGACAGATGGGTTTTGCTGCTCGTTGCCACATCCCGGGCCATGAATTTCTCGATTCTGAACGACTTGCGGTTTTGTCTGGGCTTGCGGTACGAGACGGCGAGGCATTAATAAATCCCTACGTTGGTAAGCGATTTTCGCTGGCGGTAATAGCCACGGATTATGAGTTGGCGATCGACAGGCCGTTAGCGGCGAGTTCACTGAAAGCACGAAACTTTGCCTACTGGTTAGGAAAAAATGGCGCACGTTCAGGACGCGAACGGAACCGCCGTGCCGCACGTCCGTCTCATTACAGTCGTTATCCCATGGAGCAGGTAAAACGGGTCGATCGTCCGACCACTATGATCCTTGACGAGGAGGTGCCGCGCGTGCCAAAACGCGGTGCGTTTTTCGAACGCGCTTTGCAGGGTGATTTGGGCCCCAAGAGCCAGCGGGAACGTGGGCGCTTCTCGTTTAAACACCCGCTGTCGCAAAGCCTGTTGTCGACAATCCGTTCGTTGGTTCCACATCAGGATGGTGAGGTTTCCGAAACTCAAGGAACACGTTACGAGGATCCTGAAGCGAACGCGAAAGCCGTGAAGGCACTTTCGTATTTTCTGGGATCCGATCTAACGGGGATTTGCGAGATACCCCGGTATGCCTGGAATTCCCATAAAGAAGACGGCAGCGAAATCGAGATGTATCACCGTTATGCAATTGTCATGTTGATCGACCAGGGCTATGAAACTATGGAAGGCGCTAGCGGTGACGATTGGATTTCGGGCGTGCAATCGATGCGCGGTTACCTACGTGGGGCGCAAATAGCCGGTGTTATGGGGGAATTATTGCGCGATCTCGGTTTTTCTAGCCGATCGCAAACCAATGCCGACGGCGACGTTCAACAGATCCCTCTTATTCTGTGGGCTGGTCTCGGAGAGCTGAGTCGCATTGGGGAACTGGTCTTGAATCCTTTCGTTGGGCCACGGTTTAAGTCGGTAGTATTGACTACGGATTTGCCGCTCGCCGTCGATCGGCCGATTGATTTCGGATTGCAGTATTTCTGTAACAATTGTCTAAAGTGTGCCCGCGAGTGCCCATGCGATGCGATCAGCTGGGGTGACAAGGTCATGTTCAACGGTTATGAGATCTGGAAGCCGGATGCGGAACGGTGCACGCGGTACCGATTGACCAATCAGAAGGGGTCCGCCTGCGGCCGTTGTATGAAAACTTGTCCGCTGAACAAGGTCGTGGATCTGGATGGCGGTGTATTCACTCGCGCAGCTAGCTGGCTCGGGATCAATGTAATGTTTCTGAAACCGCTGATGGTGCCGTTTGCGGCATGGTTGGACGACGCGGTCGGTAATGGAAAGCGCAATCCGGTAAAGAAGTGGTGGTTCGACCACGAGATCATCGACGGCGTAGCGGTGGAAGCCAAGGCGACCAATCAACGAGACATCAACGTGGAACGCTACATTCCACCGGAAAAACAGAAAATCGCTTACTACCACGCAAAAGTGATGCCGCCTCCTGATGCGAGGGGTCCTTATGAAGTCGATCGCAAAGCAGCACTTGCCGCTAAGGATCTTCTTGAGACGCCGGATGAGGCACGGGAACGTAACGCTAAAGGCGAACCGACGCCGTTGCACTACTATCCGACACCCTCGGCCGGTGAGGGCGAGCTCGGGGATCGGATCGCTAGCCCGTATGCAAAGCAGTAGAGTTTAGGCTCCTACCGGACGCAGAGATCGCGCATCCAGTTTAAACTGTCCGTGGTCCTTCCCGTCGGGTGGTATTCCGCGCCAGTCCATCCGTCGTAGGATGAGTGTTCGATCGCAGCGAACAGGGATGCGAAATCTATGGTTCCGGTACCTGGTTGGTGACGTCCGGGTATATCTGCGAATTGAATATGCCCGATCCGGTCGGACAGAGCATTATATCGCCGGACTGGATGTTCCCCCATCATACTCACGTGGTAAGCATCAAACTGTAGTGCTGTATTCGGGTTGTCCACGCGGTCCAGGAGCTCCAATGCCGTATCTTGGGTACTTACAAGGCTGCCGTTCATATCGTGTTCGTTGATCGCTTCGATACAGATCTGGATTCCCGTTGATGAAAACACCTCGGCCGCATATCGCAGGTTTTCAACATAGGTCGCTAAATGATGGTCCCGGTGGTCGCCCGTAAATAAGCGGCCAGCAAGCAGGTTTACACATCGGCATTGCAAACGGGTCGCGTATTCTAGACCCAGTTCAATGGCATCACGGAATTCAGCGGTGCGGTCGGGCGCGCCGGCCAGCCCGCGCCCGCCCCAGGAGAGATCCCCGGCCGGGAGATTAATGAGTGAAATTTCAAGCCCGGCTGTCTCGGCACTATGGGCTAGCTCTCCCGCTTTTAGGTCGTAAGGCCATTGCATCTCGACCGCTTGAAACCCCTCATGTGCTGCCGCGTCAAACCTATTTAATACTTTAAAATCAGTAAATAAAAGACTGATATTACAAGAAAAAGCTAGTGACATTTTACTGGAAGTAATTATACCTGAGGCTCTGGCGTCGCTGCATTTCTGTTCAAGATGTCAAAATCGCAACCAACATTTGCCTGCTGAATGTGATTGAGGAATATAGCGCCGTATCCCCTTTCAAAATACGGCGCCGGCGGTTGCCAGGTGTTTCGTCTTTCTGCCAGTACGGTCTCATCTACATCTAGGTGGATCCGTCG
>CAZBOQ010000196.1:0-2921 GCA_964493555.1 uncultured Gammaproteobacteria bacterium
CCGCGTAACAACACGCCAACGTTGTCTCCCGCCTGCCCCTCATCGAGCAACTTCCTGAACATCTCTACTCCCGTACACGTCGTCTTACTCGTGTCACGGATGCCGACGATCTCTATCTCGTCTCCCACCAACACCTTGCCCCGCTCCACCCGACCCGTCACCACCGTACCCCGACCCGATATCGAGAATACGTCCTCTATCGGCATCAAAAACGGCTGGTCTATCGGACGCTCAGGCATCGGTATGTATTCATCCATCGCCGCCACCAATTTCCAGATCGATTCCGTCCCTATCTCGCTTTCGTCTCCCTCCAATGCCTTCAGCGCGCTACCCACTATCACTGGCGTGTCGTCCCCGGGAAACTGGTACAAATCCAATAGTTCCCGCACTTCCATCTCCACCAGCTCCAACAACTCCGCATCGTCAACCATGTCCGCTTTATTCATGTACACCACGATGTACGGCACACCCACCTGCCGCGCCAACAGAATGTGCTCGCGCGTCTGCGGCATCGGGCCGTCTGCCGCACTCACCACCAGCACCGCTCCGTCCATCTGCGCCGCGCCCGTAATCATGTTCTTCACATAATCCGCATGACCCGGGCAATCAACGTGAGCGTAGTGCCGGTTCTCACTCTCGTATTCAACGTGCGCCGTCGCTATCGTGATGCCCCGTGCCTTCTCCTCCGGCGCGTTATCGATCTGATCGTACGCTCTTATCTCTCCCCCGTACTTCGCCGACGTGACCATCGTCAACGCCGCCGTCAGCGTCGTCTTTCCGTGATCTACATGACCAATCGTTCCCACGTTTATGTGCGGCTTAGTTCGTTCAAATTTCTCCTTGGACATAACTCAAACCCTTTTCGATTGTTTTTGCTAGCTAGCTTTCTTTATTACGGATTCAGAAATACTTGCCGGCGCTTCCATATAACGCGAAAATTCCATTGTGTAGGTAGCGCGCCCTTGGGTCGCCGATCTCAAATCGGTGGCATAACCGAACATCTCTGCTAGTGGGACTTCGGCTTTAACTATTTTGCCTGCCGGCGAATCCTCACTACCCTGCACTTGGCCACGGCGCCTATTCAGATCCCCCGTCACCGGCCCCAGATAATCCCCCGGGGTCACAACTTCAACTTTCATCACCGGCTCCAACAGCGCCGGATTGGCAAGTTTTGCGCCTTCCTTAAAGCCCATCGAACCGGCAATCTTGAATGCAGTCTCGCTGGAATCTACCTCGTGATAAGAACCGTCATAAACGGTAACTTTGACGTCCACTATTGGGTAACCCGCTATCACGCCGTTTGCCATCGCGCCTTCGATACCCTTAGCAACGGACGATATATACTCCTTAGGGATCGCCCCGCCACTTATCTCGCTGACAAACTCGAAACCCGCACCGGGCTCCTGGGGTTCTAGACGTAGTACCACATGCCCGAACTGGCCGCGCCCCCCAGTCTGACGAACGAAGCGACCCTCAGCTTTCTCCACCACTTTTCGTAGCGTTTCGCGATAAGCGACCTGCGGCTTGCCGACATTGGCTTCGACCTTGAATTCGCGTTTCATCCGGTCAACGATTATATCCAGGTGCAACTCGCCCATACCGGCGATAATGGTCTGTCCAGACTCTTCATCGGTACTCACGCGGAACGAGGGATCCTCTGCCGCGAGCTTGCCAAGCGCCACACCCATCTTTTCCTGATCCGCCTTGGTCTTCGGTTCCACCGCCACGGCAATCACCGGTTCCGGAAACTCCATCCGTTCCAGGGTAATCACCTTACTCGAGTCGCATAAGGTGTCGCCGGTCGCAACGCCTTTCAGCCCAACTGCAGCGGCAATATCGCCGGCACGCACTTCTTTAACTTCCTCGCGATGATTGGAGTGCATTTGCAATAGCCGACCGACACGGTCCTTCTTGCCCCTCACGGAGTTGTAAATCGTATCTCCAGACTTCAATACCCCCGAGTAGACGCGAAAGAACGTCAAGGTCCCGACGAAAGGATCGGTGGCGATCTTGAACGCCAGCGCCGCGAACGGTTCATCGTCCGATGCAGTACGCGTCTCTTCGGTCGTTTCGTCGTCCAGTATTCCGGTAATGGCGTCTACTTCGATCGGCGATGGCAAATACTCGATCACCGCATCTAACAAAGCCTGGACACCTTTGTTTTTGAACGCTGAGCCGCAAATCACCGGCACAATTTCGTTGCGTAGAGTGCGTTGTCGCAGTCCTCGCCGGATGTCGTCTTGGCTGAGTTCGCTAGTCTCGAGGTATTTCTCCATCAAGCCATCATCGCCCTCAGCGGCCACTTCTACCAGATTCTCATGCCACCTCTCGCAGTCCACCAACAAGCTTTCCGGTACTTCTCGAGTTTCGAACTTAGTTCCCTGACTGGTTTCGTCCCAATACAGAGCATGCATCTTAATAAGATCGATGACCCCTTCGAATTTATCCTCCGCACCGATGGGTAGTTGCACCGGCACTGGAGTCGAGCCCAATCGATCTTTTATCTGCTCCATTACACGCAGAAAATTCGCGCCGGAACGATCCATCTTGTTGACAAAAGCTATACGCGGCACGGCATATTTATTCGCCTGGCGCCACACCGTTTCGGTCTGAGGTTCGACCCCAGCCACCCCGTCGAACACCGCAATCGCCCCATCGAGGACCCGCAGAGACCTCTCGACCTCGACGGTGAAGTCGACATGCCCCGGGGTGTCGATGATGTTGACCAGGTGGTCGCGCCACAGGCAACTAGTAGCCGCTGAGGTGATGGTGAGCCCCCGCTCCTGTGCTTGGGCCATCCAGTCCATAGTCGCCGTGCCCTCATGGACCTCGCCAATCTTGTAGTTGACACCGGTGTAGTAAAGGATTCGCTCAGTCGTGGTGGTCTTACCCGCGTCAATGTGGGCCATGATCCCGATATT
>CAZBOQ010000197.1:0-13289 GCA_964493555.1 uncultured Gammaproteobacteria bacterium
CTCGTCCCGTTCTAGATGTCCGGCCGGATGGTTCAGGACGGTCTTACCATTTTGCATTTCTTCTACCCGCAGGAAGCTACCGTTACGCTCAGCAAGCGCCGCCACTGTCACATGTGCATGCCATTGCATCATCGGACCCTATCACACCGGTGTGATTTTTTAACACGTTGGAGGGAAATCGTTAAAAGGTAGTAGTCTTTATTTCCCTCAAGATATTGAGTATGTGTGTATTTTTCGCAACCGAAATCCTTCGATCCCGCGCAAAAGTTTTTTATCACTTTGACCTGCTTGGCTTGAGCAGTCTGTGTGAGCGAGCTGGATACGACCCTGGTCAACCAGACCGAGCATTGGGTGACGGCCGTCACCGGCGTCTGGTTCCACGTGCAGTGAATCGGTCTAGTGATGGCGAATATGTTGCTCAGCGTGCTTCAGATGGACCACTCTCAGTGATTATTGATTACGGCCACGGTAGGGATAGCCCGTTCGATGCCACCGGTGGTAGCGGTTGCAGCATTTGGCTTAATGTTTTGATTAACAGCCGATTCGTTGCCGGGAATAATCCAGGTTGGTTTGCTTTCCTTTCATCATGTCCCCCGGGGAAGGGTGAAAGGGGATTAATATCGAAACGTCAGTTGTTGTTTCAACTTAACTCTCTTCTGCAGTGGGCAGCGGAGGTTCCTCTTCCACATCCACTTCTACGTCCGTGCTTCGCCGTTTCCGGATCCGTTCGATCACCGGTTCGTCCCAGTTGCCAGTAACCGTGTATTGGCGCTGCAGCAGCTGGTTGGGCAGCCCTTTGAACATCTTTTGCCCTAGAAAAAGTGCCGCACCGACACCGGCACCCGCTGGGCCGAAAAAAGCACCAGCAACCGGCAGAGAACTCGAAAGTTGCGGCGTTACCGTGACTAGCTGGTCGTAATCTTGATTGGCCAGTCCGGTTCGCCCGGTGATGTCGACGCGTGCGGACGGTCCGTCCATGGACAGGTTGTTGGTGTAGGCATCACCGTGATCAAGTTCGAAGGTGCCTTCAATACGATCGAAAGCGAACCCTTTGCCAAATAGATCCTTGAAATCGAGCATCAGACGCCGCCGGAGCGCCTGCATACTCAACAAGCCAAATAAGCGACCCACGCGGGGGTTGACATCGAGCAGGGTGCCTTGTTTAACTTCTATGCGAAGATCGCCGTTCAAGCTGTTCAGGGAAAAGTCTGATGGCGCCCCCGGCCATTCCGCTAAGAGTTGAAGGTTCGTATTGCCACCGTTAATCGCCGCTCCGTCATAACCGAATATGTTTAACAATTCACCAAGGTCTTTGCCACGCACGTCAAGTTGTATCTGGGAGTGCTGACCAGCGGCATCCGTGTACCAATCACCCTTGGTTTCTATTACAAAATCATCCGCTGTAAAGGCCAGTTGCTCCAAGCGTAGGCCACTTTCCGTTGAAGAGGTTAACAACTGTAGCGATCCCATCTCCGCGTTCTCAAAGCGGAAACTGTCCGCATTAAATTTCAGTGTCGGCAGTCTAATCGGTTCGATATCGAGTCCCACGTAATCTGGCGCACTCTTGGCGAGCGTCAAGTGATCGAATTGTCCCGTGACACGGGCGCCGTTTAAAGCAAAAGGTGTGCTGATGCTGCCTTGAATGTCGGCGCCGCTAAGGTGTGCCTGCCAGGTGTCCTCATCACTCCGCAGGTGAAAGCCAACGTCGTTGAAATCTTGTCCCAGGACCCTGAGCGCGCCCAATTGAAGTTCGATGTTCGTGGGCAGCGGCGGACGAATCGATTGCAGTGCATTTTGTTTAGCGTCTTTGTGGTCGGCACGCATAGTGGCCAGCCAAGCGTTTAGAGAGAACTGCGGCAAGGTGCCGGAGACCGTTATACCCGGCGAGGGTGCATCGGGCAACAGTGGTTCGCTGAAGGTAAGTGTGGCATTAATTAATTTTTTCTCCCCAGCATCGTCCTTGCGAACTACCAGGCGTCCCGCGAGCACATCTGCATAGTCGAAAGTGATAGTGTTGAGACGCTCAGCGATCGGTCCCGCTTTTAAATGAAGATGACGTGATTGTTCTGCACCTTTGCCAATTGGGTTGGGGACATCCAATACGAGACCCTTTAAATCCGAGTCTAACGCTAACGTTTTCGTCGATGTTGCATCCGAGTGGGTGTGCTTCATCACGATCGAGGCGTTCCATTCTGCCGAGCCGCGGAGTCTTGCAAGAAGCGATTGAGTCTCCAGCCAGTTGGTCATACTGGGTGCGACTATTTCGAGTTGACGGTGAATGGTTTCGACGCCGACTCTGCCTCGGAGCCTCAATTCATCGCGGCTGCCACCTTCCTCTGGACCGCCAACGCCGGTTACGGCAACCGCTTGATCCAAGTAACGTGCGGAGGTATCGGTGATAGTCCAGTCTTTGTTGATGAACAGGAGCTGACCTTGAATGTTCTCCAATGTGACTTTCATTTGTTCGGACTTGACCATGCCGCCGTCGAAGTACAACGTCCCCTTGGACGTCGGTTTGTGACCGAATTTTAAGGGAATGGTCATACCGAGATCGAGGTTCATTGGTCCGGCGATTTCAAGTTCTCGCAGGCGCTCACCTATACTGCGATGCATGGGACTCGCGTTAACGACAGCAAGGCCTTGATCGGCGGAGAATTCTGCTTTCGTTGTGCCGGTAAACACGCGCCGTTTCACCGTCAAGTCCGGAATGGTGGTGGCTATGTCGTATAGGTGTGTATCCAATATCTTCGCGTTGGTAGCGTTAAAGAACATCTGCCGTCCATCAAATATAAGTTCGGCGTTCAGCTCCTCTAGTCGTGGCCAGGCTTTGTGAAAATCGAGTAAGCCCTCTTCAACCGTAAGGCGCGCCTTGAACACCCCGTCAGTTCCATCGAACGGAAAACGTTTAAGTGGCCCGCGCACTACGGCAAGCCCCGAAGTGATCGTGCCGCCCGTGAGCGCCGTTTGTAACCAATCATAGCCTCGCTTAGGAAGCGCATCGTTGGGGATTAGCCCGGGCAAATACTCAAGATCGCCATGTAACACTGTAGTAATAAGATTCGCGACAGGTGAATCATCGTCTCCCCATTCTAACGTCCCGGTCGTCTCGGTATGTAGCGCGCGCGTTTCGGCAAGCAAGGAATTCGTTGCCAACCACCATCCGTGTCGTCGAATGACCCAGCGGATATTTCCGTGCAGGCGATCGAAGACGATGGGCGCATCCTGCTTATCGCCAAGATCTATAGAGAGTCCCGTGCTGGCTAGTGTGAGCTCACCACCACTCGTGTCGGCCTTAATTGCGCCCTTTAGGCCGTACAGACCTGGTAATTCGCCCGTTGGATTCATACTGATGTCGCTGAACTCGCTATGCAGATAGAAGCGCTGCTCGGATGGGCGTTCCGGGAAATAGCCGACTCGCAGATTGCGTATATCACCGCGGGGTTGCGTTTTTTGAATGCTCGCTTGAATAGAGTCGGGGATGAATCCCAGATTTGGAAGTACCGGCGCGAGGTCGTCGAGACGCAGGAATGTCGCCTGCGCGACGATATTGACCAGACCGCTGGTGAGTGAATGCGTCAGCGATAAAAATAATTCCGTTTCTGGCCAAGAACCGTCTGGTGTAGTGATATTCAGTCGTTCCAACGACATTGACCAGCGCCCTTGTGTATTTCTGATCGCGTGTATATCCCCAGTGCCTTTAGTCACCTGCACCAGATAGTCGTCCACTCCAATTTCGACCTCATCGACATTGACTTTGCCGTCTATGCTGAGTAGCCGAGCCCCGGCCCAGCGGCTCCAGATCTGGAAACCGAGTTTGCCCTCGGCGAGTTTGAGCCCCATCCATCGGCTGTAATTGAGCACCTCCGACGGGTCAATCGCTTTACCTTCGATATACAGATCACCCGCCCAATCGTCGGTAAGCAGATCACCTTCTATGTCGAGCAAGAAATTGAAGTCTTCGCCCATGTCGCTCGGCAGATGAGCGGATCCTTCGATCTGGCGGTGCTGGCCGCGGCTTCGTATCGACAGACTCACATCGGAAAACACCACTGGCTTTAACAACGATTCTTCGTCACGCCAAGAGATCTTCGCGGATTCTATGGCGAGGTTTTTTTGATTCTGCAGCCAATAGGCTAGCGCGTTGCGGCGCATGCTCGGTAACTCCACCGATTCTGGTGCGACGCCTTCGATCGTTATCGCGCCGTTCGGCCGGCGCAGCAGGGTTAGTTCGACCCCAGAAACGGTGAGGGTGCCTGGTACCAGCTCTCGGAGAACGATGGTAGCGAAGAGGTCGACAGAGAGATCTGCTTGGTCGAAGCGGGTCAACACCCGTGTCTCGGTGGCGTCAAGCAAACGAATACCGGTAAGACGCAGATGTGGCGTCCAACCACGCCACTTAGCCGCTATCACATCGATCTCGACGGGCTGAGTCATGTAAGTACTGACCCATGATTCGATCTCGTCGCGGTAATCGCCGATCTGCGGCAGCATCAGACGCACAGCGCTGACGAAAATCGCAGAAGCGAGTACGACAAGGGCGAAGGCCGACCAGAAGTAGGCGAGTACGACTTGCATAAATCGAGCCAACATGAGCTACATCAATACTACGTCGTATTGTTCGGGTGAATATAGAGTTTCCACTTGGAACTGTATGGCTCGACCGATTAAAGTTTCGAGTTCAGCGACGCTGGCAGACTCCTCGTTGTGCATTCGGTCCACGATTTCCGGCGACGCGACCACCAGTAGTTGCCGTGTGTCGTACCGGCGCGCTTCGCGAGGGATTTCCCGTAACAATTCGTAGCAAACAGTTTCCGCGGTTTTTATTGAGCCACGGCTGGTGCACAGGGGGCATGGTTCGCACAGTGTGTGCTCGAGGCTTTCTCGGGTGCGCTTGCGTGTTATCTGAACGAGGCCCAGTGAGGTAACTTCACTGATGGTTGTTTTTGCACGGTCGCGTTCCAAACGCATGACTAGTGCCCGCAAAACTTGGCGCTGATGCTCCGTATCATTCATATCAATAAAATCGATAAAGATAATGCCACCGAGATTGCGTAAGCGCAGTTGGCGCGCGATCGACTGTGCCGCTTCAAGGTTGGTCTTGAATATCGTCTCCTCTAGGTTCCGGCTACCGACGAATCCGCCGGTATTTACGTCGATGGTGGTCATCGCTTCGGTCTGGTCTATGACGAGGTGGCCACCGGATTTTAGGTCCGTTTTGCGTTGTAGAGCTTTCTGGATCTCGTTCTCGACTGAGAAGAGATCGAATATCGGCTGTTCACCCTCGTAGAGCTGTATCCTTTTGCCTATCTTGGGCAAGAACTGATCAGCGAACTCGACCGCGCCTTTATGTGTATCCGGCGAGTCTATGCGCACTAAGTCGATGGTTGCGTCGGCCAAGTCGCGCAGAGTCCGCAGCACTAGGGACAGGTCTTGGTATACCGCTTGTTGCTGAGTATGGTCGCCTACGCGTTCTGTTATCGAAGCCCAAAGTTTTTTCGCGAAACGCATGTCCATGAAAAGTGCCGTTGAATCCATACCCTCGGCAGCGGTACGAACGATGTACCCGCCTTCTCTCGATCTGCACAGTGCTGCAGGGTCTACGAAAAGATGACTGTCGGGTTCGCATTCAGTTGCCAGATCTGGCTGATGATCGATCAGCAGATTTCGCAGCCGTGTGCGCTCTTCTTCGCTTTCGATGCGTTGTGATATTCTGATGGTGTGCTGTCCCGGCATGAACACAACGTAGCGGGACGGGACTGAGATCTTGGTAGTCAAGCGCGCACCCTTACTTCCCAGAGGATCTTTGATCACTTGGACTAGTAGGCGTTGGCCCTCATGCAACAGCCTCTCGATGCCGACCTCGTGGAGCTCAGCGTTATTGTTGCCATGATTCGGTGCAATGATGATGTCGGCGATGTGCAGGAAGGCAGTACGATCTAAACCGATCTCGATGAAGGCCGCGCCCATTCCGGGGAGCACGCGCGAAACCGAACCGATATATATATTGCCGACGAAACCTCCGCTTCTCCGTCGTTCAATAGCAATTTCCTGTAACACGCCATCTTCGATCGAGGCAACGCGTGTTTCCCGGGGCGTCACGTTGACCAGGATCTCTTCCGACATGGGTATACCTGAGTTCTGCCGCCGTTAATTTAAGTTGTTAAAAAACCAGTGATTTTGCGCTTGTTCAGGGATAAATTCCAGGGATATCGAGAATCGGTCCCGCGAATGCTCTTCAGTTTTGGGATAATATCTATCCATTGGATATCTTTTCCTGGAATAGGTTCTCTGAACGTGACAGGAGACTTTTTTCTGGTCATGGGCTTGGAATATGTCGCTGAGATCGCTTAGGAAGGACCTTCGTCGTGCGTTGCCGGCGCACTCGATTATCGCTGAGCCCGAGTTGCAACGCCCGTTTGAGTGCGATGGCCTGTCGGCTTATCGCCGGCTTCCAGGGTTAGTGGTCCTACCCGAATCGATCGATCAGGTGCTGCTAGTAATGCGGATGTGTGCCCGCCACACTGTTCCAGTGATTGCTAGGGGTGCTGGAACCGGTCTCTCCGGCGGGGCGCTTCCTGATCCCGACGGAGTATTGCTGGTCTTGACCAAATTTAGCCGCATCATCGAGATCGCCCTGGCCAACCGCACCGCGACGGTGGAGCCTGGTGTCACCAATCTTGCGATCTCCGCTGCGGTCTCCGAGCACGCTCTGTACTATGCGCCGGATCCGTCCTCGCAAATAGCCTGCACCATTGGCGGTAATGTTGCCGAGAATTCTGGGGGCGTCCACTGCCTGAAATACGGGTTGACAGTACACAATATCGTGCGTTTAAAGATCGCGACGATGGATGGCGAACTGTTGGACATCGGCGCGGCCGGCCTAGATGCGCCCGGCTACGATCTATTAGCCTGTCTGACCGGTTCCGAAGGGCTTCTCGGTGTCATACTCGAAGTAACGGTCAAGTTATTGCCAAAGCCCGAGCACACTGAGGTGGCATTGGCGGCGTTTTCCGATATCCGTGCTGCCGGGAGTGCAGTCGCAGCGGTAATCGCCAGCGGGGTTATCCCTGCAGGTCTTGAGATGATGGATCGCCTCGCGATCGAAGCCGCCGAGCAATATGCCGGAGCGGGTTATCCCACTGAAGCAGCGGCAATTCTAATCTGCGAACTAGATGGCGTTCGCGGCGACGTCGACGATCAAATGCAGCGGGTGGACCAGCTGCTGCGCGAAGCAGGTGCCTACATGATTAACGTCGCGGGTGACGATCAGGAGCGCCAGCGTTACTGGGCCGGACGTAAAGCTGCATTTCCCGCCATCGGGCGGATAGCGCCCGACTACTACTGTATGGACGGGACGATCCCGAGGCGTGCCCTGACGGAGGTATTAATTGAAATTGCCAGGCTATCCGAACATTATGATCTGCCGGTCGCCAATGTGTTCCACGCCGGTGACGGTAATCTACACCCACTGATCGCCTACGACGCGAACCAACCAGGCCAGCTCGCTCGCGCGGAAAAATTCGGCGCTGCCATTTTGGCACTATGCGTACAGGTAGGTGGTTCGATTACCGGTGAGCACGGTGTAGGTGTGGAAAAGATCGATCAGATGTGTCTTCAATTCCAGAGCCCGGAGCTCAAGCACTTTCACGCGTTAAAACGCGCGTTTGATCCAAGCGGCCTGTTGAATCCGGGGAAGGCTGTACCTACCTTGAAGCGTTGCGCGGAGCTGGGAGGTATGCATGTGCACAATGGGGATCTGCCATTTCCTGACCTTGAACGGTTCTAGTCGTGCATGGTCTTCAGTTGTCGCCCACACGAACCGTTGCTCACTTGCATTTAGTGTTGGGATAATAGGTAATCCTTAGCTAAAGATCGTGGTGAATATGTTGCTAACGGTTGCACGGTGCTCATATCAGTAGCGGATCTATTGCGCTGTTCCGCCCACGGTTAAATCGTCGATACGCAGGGTCGGTTGGCCGACGCCTACCGGCACGGACTGTCCCTTCTTGCCGCAGGTGCCGACACCGCTATCGAGCTGCAGATCGTTTCCGACCATAGAGACCCTGGTGAGGACGTCTGGACCGTTGCCGATAAGAGTTGCGCCTTTGACTGGCTGCGCGACCTTACCGCCCTCAATTAGATATGCTTCGCTGGCGCTGAAAACGAACTTTCCATTGGTGATGTCGACCTGTCCGCCCCCAAAGTTGACCGCATACAGGCCTTTGTCCACTGAGGCGATGATATCGTCCGGTTCGTGCGGTCCAGCCAGCATGTAGGTGTTAGTCATGCGCGGCATCGGCCGGTGGGCATAGGATTCACGCCTGCCGTTACCGGTGGGTGAGGTTTTCATGAGCGCCGCGTTCTGTTTGTCTTGCATGTAGGCGGCCAACACGCCGTTTTCGATCAATACGGTGTTTTGGGTGCGAGTACCTTCATCGTCTATGTTTAGTGAGCCTCGCCGATCTCGCAAGGTGCCGTTGTCCACCACCGTGCACAGCGGTGATGCAACGCGTTCGCCAATGCGCTGGGCGAACGCGGAGGTTCCCTTGCGGTTGAAATCTCCTTCCAGGCCGTGACCGATGGCCTCATGTAACAGAATGCCGGGCCAACCGGGACCAAGTACTACTGTCATGGTGCCGGCCGGTGCGTCGGTCGCTTCGAGATTGATCAGAGCCTGGCGAACCGCTTCACTTGCGTACTCGAATCCACGTTGCCGGTCGACGAGTACGGCATATCCAAACCGACCGCCGCCGCCGGAGCTACCCGATTCACGGCGCCCGTCTTGCTCGGCAATAACGCTGACGTTGAGCCTGACCAGCGGCCTTATATCTGCGGTGAGTGTGCCATCGCTGGCTGCGATCAATACACTTGTTTGTTTGCCGCTGAGGCTCACGATCACCTGTTTGACGCGTGGGTCCTGGTGGCGCGCTTCAGCGTCTATGTCGTGCAGCAGCTGGATCTTGGCCTGGTCGGTTAGTGAATCAATGGGGTTTGATGGCGCGTACAGGGTTTGCGCGGATTCGCGCTGCCACGCAAGGACGGTTCCTTCTTCTCCTTGTCTTGTGATTGCACGAGCCGCATCGGTTGCGTGGGTCAAAGCGGCAACATTAATATCGTCGGAATACGCAAAGCCGGTTTTCTCGGAGCTTACCGCGCGCACGCCAACGCCTTGATTTACGTTATGACTACCTTCTTTGACTATGCCGTCTTCTAAAACCCAGGATTCCAGGCGCGTCGCCTCGAAATAAAGATCGGCCATGGTCACCCCCGGTCCCATCAGGCGGTCCAATATGCTTGTGAGTTCCGAATCGTCGATCCCGGATGGTGTCAGTAATTGTCTTTTTACGGTTTCCAGATCCTGGCTCATGGAACGGGAAGTCTAGTACATTCCGTTGTTTGACACATTTCGATCGGCTCTGTAGTTTCGATAACGCATCCTATGGACACAAATTTTCAGAGAATCTTGAGGCTCCCTCCCTACGTCTTTGGCGAGGTTAACGAGCTTAAAATGGCCGCGCGTCGCCGTGGTGAGGACATCATCGATTTCGGCATGGGTAATCCGGACCAGCCAACGCCGCCGCATATCGTTGCCAAACTAGTGGAAGTCGCACAGCGCGACGACACCCACCGCTATTCGTCATCCAAAGGGATTCCGCGTCTGCGCCGGGCCATATGCAGTTGGTACGGAGATAGGTACGGTGTTAATCTCGATCCGGATAGCGAGGCGATCGTCACCATTGGTTCAAAGGAAGGTCTGGCTAATCTTGCTATGGCCACTGTCGGACCGGGTGATGCCGTGTTGGTACCTAATCCTGCCTATCCTATTCATCCCTATGGGTTTGCGCTGGCGGGGGCGGATCTTCGCCACGTACCGATAGGACCGGGCATCGACTTTTTCGACGAATTGGAAAAGGCAATACAGACTTCCTGGCCACGTCCGAAAATATTGCTGCTGAATTTTCCCAGTAACCCCACTACACAATGTGTTGACCTAGATTTTTATCAGCGCGTAATCGATTTCGCTCGGGAAAACAGTATTTGGGTGGTTCAGGATCTCGCCTACGCCGATCTGGTGTTCGATGGCTACGTCGCACCATCCATCATGCAGATCCCGGGTGCGAAGGATGTGGCGGTGGAGTTTTTCACGCTTTCCAAGAGTTATAATATGCCTGGCTGGCGTGTCGGGTTCATGGTCGGCAATCCGGATCTCGTCGGTGCGCTTGGCAAAATCAAGTCTTACTTGGATTATGGTTGTTACACACCGATACAGGTGGCGGCGATCGCAGCGCTGGAAGGCCCTCAGGATTGCGTTGGTACAATACGAGAGTTGTATCGTGAGCGTCGTGATGTGCTTTGCGACGGTCTAACAGCAGCGGGTTGGCAGGTCGATAAGCCGCGCGCGACGATGTTCATTTGGGCAGCGATGCCCAAGTATTATCGTAAACTGGGGTCGTTGGAGTTTTCCAAGCAGTTGCTGGCTCGCGCAAAGGTGGCTGTCTCACCTGGCGTGGGATTTGGTGAATATGGCGAGGGCTTTGTTAGATTTGCGTTGATCGAAAATGAACATCGTAGCCGTCAGGCAATCCGTGGTATCCGTGCGATGTTGAAAGAGGATGGTATAGAGGGATTGTGTAGTGCAACCAGTTAAAGTCGGGCTCTTGGGGTTGGGTACAGTCGGTGGTGGTACTCTGCGCGTTTTGCGGCGCAATGCGGATGAGATAAGCCGCCGTGCCGGGCGTGAGATCCAAATCATACGGGCGTCCGTGCGCGATGCTTCTAAGGTGCGGGATGTCGATCTGCGCGATGTTACCATCAGTGAGGATTCGAACGCTGTAGTCGATGACGAGCAGATTGAGATCATCGTCGAGCTCATCGGCGGCATTGATCTAGCTCACGATTTGGTGTTACGGGCGATCGGTAATGGCAAGCACGTTGTTACCGCTAACAAAGCCTTGCTCGCGTTGCACGGAAACGAGATCTTCGAGGCAGCGCAGGCGAAAGGCGTGATGGTCGCGTTCGAAGCAGCTGTGGCGGGCGGGATCCCGGCGATCAAAACCCTTAGGGAATCGCTAGCGGGGAACCGCATCGGATGGATAGCCGGTATTATCAATGGTACGAGTAATCACATCCTGACCGCGATGACCGAGGGTGATCGGCCATTTACAGATGCGCTGGCGGAGGCGCAAGCGCTAGGGTATGCGGAAGCTGATCCCGGTTTTGATATTGATGGCACCGACGCCGCACACAAGCTCACCATTCTGGCTTCTATTGCGTTCGGCATACCGTTGCAGTTCAACAAGGTGTATCGCGAAGGAATCGACCAGATAGCGCAAGAGGACATTGTTAACGCCCGGCAGCTCGGTTACCGGATCAAGCATCTGGGCATTGCGCGCCGTGGGTCAGGCGGCGTTGAGCTCAGGGTTCATCCGACCCTGGTGCCCGAGCGTAGTGTGATCGCGAATGTCGAGGGCGTGATGAATGCGGTGGTGGTAAGCGGCGACGCGGTCGGGCCTACGCTCTTATACGGCGCCGGTGCTGGCGCGGAGCCGACGGCCTCGTCGGTGGTGGCGGATCTGGTCGACATCGTGCGAGCTCTTACCTCAGATCCTGAAAATCGGGTCCCACATCTTGCCTTTCAAGCCGATGCGTTGTCGGATCTCCCAGTATTGCAGGTGGAAGAAGTTGAAACGGCGTATTACCTTCGCATGCAGGTGTTGGATCGCCCAGGTGTGATGGCCGACGTTACGCAGATCCTTGGCAATCGCGGGATCAGTATCGAGGCCTTGTTGCAAAAGGGAGCGACACCGGGCGCCTCACCGGTGAGCATAATCCTGCTTACCCATCGGATATTGGAGGATTCGATGAACTTAGCCCTCGTCGAAATTGCGGAACTTGAGGCCGTCCTCGGTGAGATAATCCGGATCAGACTGGAACCCCTGAAATAATGAGTAAGATCGACTCCATGCGATACGTTGGGTTGATCAAGCGCTATCAGGATCGCTTGCCGATCGCTACGGATGCGCGGGTAATCTCGTTGTGCGAGGGCGATACGCCCCTAGTGCGGCTCGATAATATAAATGCTGATCTGGATGGTAAAGCGGAGCTATATGCAAAGTTAGAAGGCTTGAATCCAACCGGCTCGTTTAAGGATAGAGGGATGACGGTCGCTGTCACGCAGGCGGTCAGCGAGGGCGCCAGGGCAATAGTTTGCGCCTCCACCGGTAACACCTCAGCATCGGCAGCTGCCTACGCTGCGCGTGCTGGTATTAGCGCCTTTGTACTCATACCCGAGGGCCAGATCGCGCTGGGTAAATTGGCGCAGGCGATGATGCATGGTGCTGTGGTATTGCAGATTAAGGGGAATTTCGACGATGGGATGGCCTTGGTAAAGGAAATAGCAAGCAATGCACCGGTGACGTTGGTCAACTCGGTGAATCCCTACCGTTTGCAGGGCCAGAAGACCGCTGCTTTTGAGATCGTCGACGGACTTGGTCGTGCGCCGGATTATCACTGCCTGCCGGTAGGCAATGCTGGCAATATTTCGGCGTACTGGATCGGTTATTCAGAATATGCAGGGCTCAACGCTAGGCAAACCACGGCATCTTGCACGCTCTGTGACGGCGATTGCCGCTTCCCTCTGCTACCGGTGAGCGATTCTTGTCCGGTGATGATCGGCTATCAGGCGAGCGGTGCCGCTCCATTTTTGCGTGGTGCTCCGATAACCGCTCCGGAAACGCTCGCCACTGCGATCCGCATCGGTACTCCACAATCCTGGGACCAGGCCTTGGCCGCGAGCCGCGAATCCGGTGGCTGGTTTAGTGAGTTTTCCGACACGGACATACTTGCTGCGCAAAAAAAACTTGCCGAGTGTGAAGGTATCTTTTGCGAACCCGCTTCGGCAGTTTCGGTCGCCGGTGCAATGCAGGATGTGCAGAGTGGCAAGATCCCCGTTGGTAGTACGGTCTTGTGTACGCTGACCGGACACGGTCTGAAGGATCCGGACACTGCGATTGCACAATGTAGTCGCCCCGTTATCCAAGTCGGCGCCAATCTTGCCGAGGTCGAGGGCGTGATACTCGACAAAATAACCGCGAGCTGAAGCCTTCGCACCACCAGCCCGGCCGAGTATTGAAAACGGCTATTTCAACCATAACCCTATTTGTTCCTGGGCTGCTGGGTGCGCGGGAGTGGACCGTTGATGTTGATTTCCCACTGTTGCCACGTTTGCAAATGCTGTTAGCGCGTGGTCAATGCCGAACACTTCCTCTCGTTTCGTTTGAAAGCGGATT
>CAZBOQ010000198.1:0-16117 GCA_964493555.1 uncultured Gammaproteobacteria bacterium
CGGCAATCCAGATTGTCACATCATTTTACGCGGCGGTGAAACAGGTCCGAATTACGATCCAGCCAGTATCGAGGTAGTCGCCGAACTAATGAACGAAGCGAACCTCCAACCGCGCATCATTATCGATTGCAGCCACGCCAATAGCGGTGGCAACTATGAACGGCAGATAGGCATCGCAACTGACATTGCCGAGCGCATAAAAGACGGCGAACAACATATTATCGGGTTAATGCTAGAGAGCAATTTAATCGCCGACCGTCAGAATTTGATCGACGGCATGACCCTCGCATACGGCCAGAGCGTTACCGATGCTTGCTTGGGTTGGGATGATAGCGAGTTATTAATCCGCGACCTGGCCAAAGAGAAACGCGACCCAAAATAAAAGATTATGGTCGCCAAAGAGACTGTAATAGTAGGAGCGGGGATAGGCGGAGTCGCCGCTGCTCTCGCATTACAGCGCCGTGACATCCCTGTTCGGATCTACGAGCAATCATCGATGCTCACGGAAGTCGGCGCTGGCCTGCATATGAGCCCGAACGCGCTGCATGTCCTATACGCACTTGGCCTAAAGGCCGTATTGAACGAAGTTCAGTTCCAGCCGGCAGCCATCGCAACACGGCATTACAAAACCGGGATCACCAATTTCAAATCTCCGCTGGACGAAACTTTCCGTAAAAAATTCGGCGCCTCCTACCTCGAGTTTCATCGTGCAGATTTACACAACGCTTTAATCTCCGCTGCGCAGGCCAACGATCCTGATGTCATCGTACTTAATAAACGGGTAGTTGCCGTCACCGAAACCGAGCACCACGTGGAGCTATCTTTTCAAGACGGCTCCAGCACGCGCACCGCTATTGCGGTTGCTGCCGACGGTGTCCACTCGATGATGCGTAGCGTACTGCACGGTGAACTCGGTGCGGAATTCACGGGCCATGTTGCCTACCGCGGTTTAGTCGCATCTGAAATACTCGGACCCGATATCGTTTCTGACGACGTTAATCTCTGGGTGGGACCGGCCAAGCACGTAGTCGCTTACTATATCCGCCGTGGCGAATTGTTGAACTACGTCGCGCTAGTGGAAGAACCGGGTTGGCAAACGGAGTCGTGGACAGCGAAGGGCGACAAGACGCAACTTGCCGCTTATTTTGAGGATTGGCATCCGGCCGTGCAGGCTTTGATCGCGCAAACACCTCCTGAGCAATGTTTTAAATGGGCGTTGTTAGTCCGACAACCGCTGACGCGCTGGTCGACCTCGAGGACTACTCTGCTCGGCGATGCCGCTCATCCTATGGTGCCGTATCTGGCACAGGGTGCAGCAATGGCACTTGAGGACGCATGGGTACTGTCACATTTCATCGCAAACTACGATGCACGGGCCGAAGCGCTGAAAGCCTACGAACGTGCCCGTCTGAAACGCACTGTCGACGTGCAGACCGCAGCCTGGGAACAAGGTCAACTCAATCACGCGGTCGGTACGGCACGGGAAGCCGACAAGTTCAAAGGCGGCAATTTCGCCAAGGCGGATTGGATTTACAACCACAATGTTACTGAGCTATATCCTTAACACCGGTACTTATCGTTTTGAGGCTGCCTCTACCTCTTTTCACTCTACCTGCCGCTCACGCTTTCCCGTCCTGGCAGCGACGCCGCGGCACGCCCGACAGCAACCCGAGCAATGGTTTCATCGGTCTGCGTTAAGCTGCCATCAAACCTTAGTAATCCGCAAAGCCACCGATCCCGCTTGCGCGGTGAACCCAAGATACTCGTACTCAACCCGTCTAGTCTTCACGAATTCCTGAAAAGCAAGAAATTCATGTTGCTGCCAATTTGGATAATTAAAGTATTCATCAAACACGATGACTGTTCCAACGACGATTTTGTCGGTTAAGCTGTCGAGTACGGTTTTGGTGGAAGAATAAAGATCGCAATCGACATGCATAAATGCGATCGGACCATTGTGGCGCTCAATAAATTGTGGCAACGAATCAGCAAACCAGCCCGGGTGCAAGCGTACATTGGCGGGCACCTTCGGAATTCTTCCGTTGGTTGAGAATTTTCCTTTGCGCATTGGCGTACCACCCCAATCTTCCGGTAACCCCTCAAAAGAATCAAAACCATGCACAATGTTCGTAGTCATCGCAGCAAGTTTGCGAATACTGCCGCCGCTTTTGACTCCCATCTCCAGAAGCAAGCCGGTTGCCGTTGCCTTGTCCAACGCAAGTCGGTGTAAATCATCTCGATTACTACAGACTATCGCACTGGACATATGCGTTTTTACATAATGTGCTGATTCGCGCTTCGACTCGATTTGCAGATCGAGGTAAATGTCTTTGGCATAGTTGGAACGCACCAACCGCCAGTACAAGCGGCGCAGCCAGTGCACTTTACTCTTACTCATCGGAGGGTGTCTTTAATGCTCATCGATACGCGGGATCATAAGCGCCGGTTGCCATGCCCGCCAACCACCGAGCAGTGGAAAGTATAGCCCGCAATGGATTGGCCGTGGATCCAGCGCCGAAACGATCCTCGCATACCGTTCGAGCTGGCCCTGATAACGTTTACGCTCATTGTCGAGAAAACCGTCACGGTCCCCACCTGTATGCGCACTTGTCTTGTAGTCAATTATCCAACGCCTGCCGTCGGCGTCGATGAAGCTGCGATCAATGCGCACATTTACTAGCTTTCCTTGGTCCACGCCACTCAAACGGTACTCACTACGCGCCTCTTCATGAATATCATCCAAGAGCCAACGCCCACGTTCATCACTCAAAGTTTTTTCCACGGCCGTTCGAACGAGTTCGACCGCTGAACTGATATCGTTAGGCGTCACCCCAAGCGCAGCTAAATGCTGTTTTGTTTCGACCTCCGCGTCGCTGAACGCGCCTGCATCCCACTCGCTCAAACTCTGCTCAGCGATCCGTTGCAGCAACAGGTGAACGACGGTCCCGACATGGCGGATGGTCGGACTTGCCCACAGAAATTCGGGTGCTTCTCCACGCGCATCCGGTACTGGCAGACCTTGCTTCCACAGCATAGGGGCCGGGGGTTCCGGCACGAGCCAATTGGCGGGGAGGCGACGGATCCCGGTAATTGGCGAGCCATTTTCTCCCTCGGCTTCATTTAACGTGCGCGCAGCGAGCGCCCGTTCGAAAACATTGCTTACCGCTGGCCACAAGATCGCCAAGAGCGAACTTGAAACAGCCGACACCGTTTCCTTGTTTACCGTCTCGCGGATTTTCGCTTCACCGAACAAATGCAAGGATTCACGCGCTCTAGTGGCTCCGACGTACAGCAACCTTGCTTCCTCATAATTAATACGTTGGCGTTCTAGCGATGTGATGAAGTCAAACGTTGGATCCCGTTCACCACCGACCTCCATGATCGGTGCAATGAGCAATTCGTCGACACCATCGTTGCCAGCACGTTCCAACCATGCGAGCAATCGTCTGTCTTCGCCCGCGCGAGACCTGCCAAGACCAGGAATGATGACGTGATCGAACTGTAAACCCTTGGCCTTATGCAGTGTCATGATCTGCAAATCGTCGCCAGCACCGAGATCTGGCGCGGCGTACAACTCGGCAAGCCACGCCTCAAGGCCAGTAATGTCATGCAGATCGCCACTGGTCTCGCGTTGGCGCAATTGTTCGAAGAAGCTTCGCGCGTTGTCGAGGTCCTCCGGATCCTCGACCGTCGCCGGGCCACCAAGCGCAAGCCAGACACCTTCCACCCAACGGGCAAGTGGCAATCGTCGCCGCTCGGCAAACGCGGTTGCAAACACCGCGCGAACGTTCAGCATTCTATCCAAACCTGTTTGGCTTAGTCCCGCGCAACGCTCTAAATCCCACATGCTGTCCCAGATCACCATCTCGTCGATGCGATCGGCAGCGGACAGAACATCGAGATCCGTCAACGCCAAACCACACCAAGGCGCCCGCAATACCGAAAGCCAGGCAATACGATCAGCAGGATGTAACAGTGCGCGGGTCAATGCCATCAGATCCTGTACGGCCGCACGCTCGCCTAAGGTTTCGATCTCGACAGCTTTGTAACGGATGCCCCGACGGTGTAATCCGCTAACCAGGGTTGCCAAGTGCAGACGATTACGCACTAAAACAGCAATGCTATCGCCTGCGTGGGATTTTTGCGTTGCTGCAATCTGGCGCAGCACAGCTTTCGTTTCAGCTCCCGAGGTAAGGAGCGGGTGAACTGTTACGTTCGCCGTGTCCAGCGGCTCCCGAACCGCCGTGGAAGCTGCGAAATCCACCGCGCCAGTGGTTAGGTCCGGGTTCTCGGGAAAGATTGCCGCAAACGCGCCGTTCACCCAGCGCACCAGCCCAGGCCGGGAGCGAAAGTTACGCGTGAGTTTTAGTGGGATCAAAGGTACGTCACCTAAGCGCTGCGCCTTGCGAGTGCGCAGAAACAAACCTACCTCCGCTTCGCGGAAGCGATAGATGGATTGCATTGGATCGCCGACCAAAAATAAGCTATGCCCGTCATCCGGCCCCCAGCCACGGGTCAGCCGCGCAAGCAATTCGTACTGAGTGACCGACGTATCTTGAAACTCATCAACCAAAATATGACGAATGCGATAGTCGAGCGCCAAAGCAAGATTACTTGGCTCGTCGAGACCACCTAACGCTTCGAGCGCAGCAGCGGATACGCCCTGGAAATCTATTCGTCCGTGATTGCCGAAACCCAACCAAAGATTCGCGGCAGCAAGTTGCAGAACTTCGAATAACGCCTCCAAAACCTTCCATTGCCGATCGGAATAATCCGGCGGTGGCAATTTCTGCGCGCCCGAAAGGCTCGCCAAAAGACCCTCGATCTCGGTGAACGCTTGCACCAAGGCGGTGTAGCGCTGCTTCATATTATTGAAGCTCGCTTTTTCCTCGGCATCGCGACCAGCGCTGACGGCAGGGAACCCGATGCGCTTATCGACCGCGCGCCGCCAACCGCCGGAGTTTGTTAGCAGCAAATCTCCAAGCGCACGCCAGTGGTTCACCATCTCAGGTTTCGGTGCTGGCAAGGCATCTTTCCCCGTGAGGACGCAGAGCGACGAACCAGGATCCTCTAGCGCCACATTGCCTGCGGCGAAGGATGCAAGAGCCATTAGCTCCGTAGCCAGATCAGTGGGGATCAGTGCCGAAAGCGACGTAAGCTCCGCAATCGTCACATTGCGAATCGCTTTTTCAAGGGAATCTCTATTAGCCCCGCTGTGTATATGCCGCAACCATTGGTCGCGCCGGCCCAGCATCATTGCTAACAGTTCTTCCAATCGGCTCACATCATTGTCGATGTGCGCAAGCAAGCGTGACAGAGACAGCTGCCACCGCTCGACTTCCAACATCTTGACAGTTTGCCGCGCGGCTTCACGATAAAGCTCCCGCGCATCCTCAAGTATCTCCGGTTGCACACCGAAACGTGACAACAATGGCAACATGCGGGTTAAACGTGCACTCAATGCGTCAATAGTCTGGATCTGCATACGCCTCGGGTTATCCCTCAATCCCCAGCCCTGTTGCACATCACGCTTAAGCACAGTTGAGGCAAGCTCAGCGGTTACATCCGAGCCTACATCGTTGTCGTTATTGCCTACCGATTGCAACGCGTCGATAACGCGTGCGCGCATCTCGCTGGCAGCTTTGCGAGTAAATGTGATCGCGACGATTTCTTCGGGGCGTTCCACAGTAGCCAATAAACTGAGATATCGACGAATCAGTAATTCGGTTTTACCGGAACCGGCTGGCGCTTGGACAATAAAAGAGCTGGCCGGATCAAGCGCCGCCAACCGCGCCGCTTGGTCGTCCATCTCATTGACCATGAGAAACCTCTTCACCAACGGAGGATTGTTCATGGATCCGGCAAAGCGTGTGGAGATCGCAAATATCGCAAACATGCCGAGACTTCGGAGCGACCCGGGCATCACCTCGTCGATATTGCGAAGACAGGTTTTCTAGTACCTCTCTCCACACGGCCAGTTGTTCGCTCCACTGTTCGGAGGTCAGCGCAATAACGCCAGGAACGTTAGTACCGCTACTGCTATAACCGACATAAGCACACATACCTTTACTGACTCGAGCAAAAAGGACACCTCCAACCTCAGCATTTGCGGTAAGCGCATATAAAGGTAATTGCGGATCTTCGGGTCGTTCTCCCCCCCAGTTTGCAATACGCGTGTTTTTCGGGTTACCAGTCTTATAGTCAATGATAAAACTATCACCACCGGCGTCGCTATCGATTCGATCGATCTGCGTGCGCAGACGAATATCGGCAACCGTGGCGTCGTGTTTAAGTTCCACCGCCGTAACCGAAAAGGATGGGCGGGCAAGATCGACTTCGAGCCATTCACTGAGTAATGCCGCCACCCGGGCATGCTCCAATTCGGTAAAACACTCAGCAAAGAGCTCCGACCGACGACCTTTAAATTCGGCGACAGCGTGACGTACAGCGAATTCTATCGCCCCTGCTCGTGCCTGCGCATCAAGACCGGTTAATTGGGCATGACCTTTCAATCCGGCCCAAAAGAAATGTAAGGCCTGATGTACGAGTTGCCCTCGCTCCCAGGGCTCGAGCCCCGCCCCCGGACGTTCTAGTGCACGGGCCCGCAAGCGATGATTAGCAAAAGCGCGAAACGGGCATAACGCTTGATCGCGCAACAGCGAAACACCCCCGCGCACCAACGAGCCAGGTGCGATTTCGCTTGCCTCCATATCCTCGAGAAACTGCAAAGTTTGGGCAGCAAAGATTGTCTGTCCGTAGTTAGGTGAGGGAACTGCGTTTACTGCGGCGGCGCTGGTGAGATCGTATACGGAAATCAGCCTGCTAGACCGAAGTTCACGATCATTTTCGTTTCGCGGGTGACTGACTAGAGCCTGCGGCGCTGTACGAAAAAGCAGACCAAGCACCCGACGAGCGTAAGCAAGCTGACGTTCGGCCGAAGCATGTGGAATGCCGAGTTCACGCTGCAACTCTATGGGTAGAAATGGCGTTGGGCTCGCCTGCTCAGGCCAAACTTCATCGTGTAAATTCATGATCCATAAACGCTCAAAGTGCTGCCCTATTGCTTCCAACGGACCCAATACCTGTACCGGTAAATCGGGAGTGTGTATCTGAAAGATCTGCCGTGCCGCAATGCGCACAAGTAGATTGATCGCCTCACGTCGACCGACCGGCGAGCTGACACGATCGAGTGTTGCAAAAGTATCAATGACCCGCCGCCACTGTTCCAAGACTTGATGCTCGGTTGCGTTCAGCGAGCGACTACCTGGCCATCCAGCAGCGGCAAGCACGTCGGCGAAGTGCTCCGCCCAAGCACTGGGTACATCTCGCCCCATCTTGTCCTTACAGATCCCGATAATACGCTCGAAGATCTGGTGCGCAGTGTTGCAATCGTGTCGCGTTTGCGGTTTTTGCAGACGGTTCACCAGTGATTGAAGGCTCCATTCGTGGCAACGTTGGCGGCGCAGATCGGCATCCAGCGACGCTCTGGAAGTGAATTCGAGTTCGGCACCGTCGAGAAACGGCGAACGCAACAACGCACCCATCTCGTCTACCGGCAAAGGCCCGGCAGTGATTTGCAACACGCGCAATGCTGTATCTATCAGCGGTTGTTCGTTGAGAGGATCACCCAACGAAACGTCATAAGGTCGCTGGTCGTGCGCGCGGCCAGGCAGTACGCTACCTGGAACAAGAATTTCATCAAAGATTCGTATCAGTTCAGCCTTTACGCTTCGTAGCTGAGGTACCACGATGCCGATCTTCACATTCGCATCACGCTCTAATTCGGTTGCCACCCAAGTGGCGACACCAGCCATCTCACCAGGTGTGTCAGCAAATACGAGGCGCTGAACTCGAGCGTCATCTATGGACGACGGATAGGGAGATATTGCGGCGCCGGCTTCTTCCAGCGCCGCAAACAACGAAAGCTGCTGCGGAGAGTATTCGGTAAAACCAGCCAGCCAGATAGGACCTGGAACCGACAAGGCACCGTTCGCAATACGCACGACAAGTTGATCGGCGAGACGACCATGGTCTAGCCAACCTCGCAGGTCACAGTGCTCCCGAAAGGCCATCGCCCAACCATAGAAGACACGGACGTCGCGATGCCGCGCCGACGCGATCGCCTCATCTGATATTCGCCACGCGTGTTGGAGTTCCCAACTGTCCCGTGCTGCACGCGCCGTGGTTGTAAGTTGCAACAGACCATCGGCCACATCGGAATCAGCAATGACACTCTCCCATATCAATTGTTCTTCAAACTCATGCAACAATAGCGGTGTCGGCGTTCCCACAGCGCCGAACGCTACCCGCTCCCACATCGACTCCATCCAGCCATTCCACGGTAGGATCGCGGGCGGCTCCCAGGCACGCGCACCAGCAGCCAGGCAGATCTGGTCGAATTGGTCGTTCAGGGCACGAAAAAGGCGCCGATTGGCTGTAATGACGGTGGTTCCGGCGCGGATCGCCTGAAAGTTTTGTTGATCCATGAAAAGAGTGAAAACGCCAATGCGTAAGCGATTATCCCATAATCATCCGACCCTCAGGGCAGCGCCGAATGGCATTTTTACGTTGTCCACGCTTATCTTATCAGCCGATGTCTGTCTACGATGTAAGCGCATAAAATTAACGCCATCACCAACAATGCTGTTTTTCACAGCGACACCCTTTGCCGCCACACTAAAAGCACACATTTATAAATGAGTCAGCAACGACTCCGGCTCATGCGCCTACGGCGTCGATCACCTTGTGTTTGGTACGTATAAAGTCACGATGCGAAACGTGTAACAAGTCCGCTATCTTGCGTACATAGTAGTCTTCGTATTTGTCGATGTGTTGATCGGCGTAGGCGACTTTCCACAACAACTCCACTACATGGATCTTTTCTTCGCGGGAAAGATGACTGTTCAGTACAGTGGTGAAATCGTGAAAAGACACTGCCTCATCAGCGTGTCCGTCGGCGACCTGCACCAATTCGGATGTCTCCTCTTCCGAGAGGCCGAAGTACTTTTCTACATGAGCAATGATGGCCGCTTCTTCACCCTCGCTGACCTCTGCATCCGCGCGACTGATTTCGATCATTAATGCCGTAGTCGCGAGGCGCAACGTATGCTCCGAATCCTCGGGCACCTCCTCACCCGAAAACTGAGCCTCCAGAAGTGTTTTTAAACGCGCGAGCAACGATTCGCTACTCAGTTCGCGCGACTGCGTAAGCGGTAATGTCCATCAACAAAGGTCTCGAAATATACCTCCGACAACGGATGATCGATCTGCGTCGCTTGCGTGTCCGGTTCCAAGTTCCGTTCGGCCACATACGTAGTATGTTCTGCCTTATCGGGTAACACATGATACCAGGGTTGATCTTTCGGCGGCCTTGATCGTGCAACCTGGTCATACCACTCATCCGCTCCCATAAAAATGGGATCGACATCTAACACCACGCCGCGATATTCAAAACGAACGTGGTGTATAAGTTGTCCTATTGCAAATCTTGCATCAGTCATCTTTTCCCTTTACGCAGCTGTGCTCGCGCGTTGATAGCGCTTATGATAACCGCAATTAGAGTGACACTTGACGGTACCAATGCGGAAATCGCGTTTCTTCATTGATCAAACGCTAGAATCCGGCACCGAGCTCGGCCTAGAGGACGCAGACGCCCATCATGGTTTACATGTCTTGCGCCTGCGCTCGGGCGATCGGGTAGTGCTTTTTAATGGCCGCGGGGGTGAATTTAGCGGCGAGATCCTGAATACGTCAAAAGACCGAATGATCGTGGCAATCGGCGAATATCAACCCATTGATCGCGAGTCCGGTCTGAAGGTAGATCTCGCTCAATCGGTGTCGCGCGGCGAACGCATGGATTACACCATCCAGAAGGCCGTGGAACTCGGGGCCAGCAATATCATACCGCTGCTCACCGAGCGCACTACGGTCAAACTCGACAAACAACGGGCGGAGAAACGCTACGCACATTGGCACAACATCATTACTAGCGCTTGTGAACAATGCGGTCGTAATACCATACCGGGACTAACATCCGTGCAAACCCTCAACGGGTGGTTAGCGGATCAGCACAACAGCCCAAATACCCGCTTGGTGCTCCGCGGCAATGCCCAAACAAACCTTACTAACATTGCGATCCACGAGGCCGTCACTCTGCTAATAGGCCCAGAAGGAGGCCTTTCCCCTGACGAACTACACGCAGCGGAAACGGCCGGTTTCACCTCTGTGCGTTTAGGCGAACGGATCCTACGCACTGAAACCGCAGCACTAGCAACATTGAGCGCCTTGCAGACCTTGCATGGAGATTTTCGTTAAAGCGTTTTGTTGGTAATCCCTTTAATACCGCTAGCCCTAACTCTCTCTCAAAGAGGTAGGGCTAGGGCACTAGAAGAATCTTTTTTACCGTACTCAACTGTCGCCGACTTACCAATAATCGTCGATCGACGTCCCGCAACGAGACATAATGACTTCCGTCACTGTCACGTTCCAGCTGCACTACATGCGCCTTTGACACGAGCGCATTACGGTGGATCCTGAAGAAACCCACTTGAAACTCGGTCTCGAGAGACTTAAGAGAGTCCTCGATCGGTATCTCTCCGCCTAGCCAACCAACGGTCACATATCTCTGCTCTGCCATAAAATATCGAACGTCGCGAACCTGTACCATGCGAAGACGACCACCCACCATCGCGCTGAAATGTGTGCGCGCATCCGGCATCGCAGCATCCCGCCGAGACACGCGGCCCCAGCCCAATGCGGCAGCACGAACTAACGCCGCGTCCAGTCGCTCGCGCCTGATCGGTTTTAATAAATAATCGATCGCATGGGCTTCAAAAGCCTCTACCGCATGGTCGTCATACGCAGTAGTAAAAATGACGGCAGGCGGGGAGGGCAGCTGCGCCAGATGCTGCGCGGTTTCCAACCCGTCCATACCGGGCATACGAATGTCGAGGAGCACGACGTCGGGTACCCTTTCTTCTGCAAATGCAATAGCTTCAACGCCATTGCCGATGGTTGCCACCACCTCCCCCTTATCGAGTTCGGCAACCAAACTCGCTAGTCGTTCTCGCGCCAGCGGCTCGTCGTCAACAACGAGAATCGTGAGGTTATCCATCTTCGTAAGCCCCGTAGGGGAAAGACACAACAACTTCATAACCCCTCGCCACGGTATCCTCGTGCACCACGAATGTGCCACGCTCTCCGAAATGCGCGCTCAACCGTTGTTTCACGTTGTCTTGCGCAACGTGGTTACCCGACCGCCTCATACCGACTTTATTACTTAGTGGATTGATCGGATTTCGAATCCCGATCTCCAACGCGTCGTTAACGAAACGCCCGATGATCTTTATTGTCCCGCCGTCGGGACGTGGTTCAATGCCGTAATAGATCGCATTCTCTAACAACGGTTGTAATGTCAACGCTGGGATCTGCGCATCGCGCGGCAGATCATCGATCGCCCAGTCCACCTGCAAGCGTGCTTCCAATCTCAAACTCTCTATACCTAGATACTGTCTACATAGTGCTAGCTCTTCATCCAAAGGCACAAGATTGCGCGCATCAGACAGGCTTGCCCGAAATAAATCCGCTAAGTCCTCAATCGCCCTCTCGGCCGTCTCCGGTCGCGATCGAATAAGGCTTGCAATGGTGTTCATACAGTTAAAAAGAAAGTGCGGCCGAATCCTGGATTGCAGTGCTTGCAATCGTGCCTGTGTCTCTGCATCGACTTGCCTCTTCCAATGAAATTGCACGTAGAAGTAGCGCAAAGCCAACGCGCTTGCGAGCATACAGATCGCGACATTCCTGAACAGGAATCCGGTATAGCTCGTCTGCACAAGTGAGCCAAGCGGATCCAGACGGACGAGTACCTGCCAGGCAATTTCACTCATCACATAGCAGACAGCTAGGATCCCGATAAACATGATGATGATCGCTAGGACTTCCGGCAGGCGAACGAGTTGCGCACGCATCAGGCAGAGCAGCGCCGCTGAAGACAACGCGATGAGCTGGATAAGCAGTGATATCAGCGCAAAACTACCAGGGTCTTCGAACGGCGCTGGCTGACTCACCAGCGTCACGACAAACGCGAGCAACTCGGCCGTAACGATCACGCCGAACAGCGCTTTTACTCCGCAGAAATCCGGCAGAAATAAGGTCTCGGTTTGGTCGCTGTCCATCACTTCTCGCCAATCGCCGAACCGGGGGAAGACCCAGGAAGCTTCAGGGAACCTCGCGCCGCGTCGGCGGTCCCAAAATGTGCCGTCACACCTTACGGTATACTGTTACAGGGGCTGAGGCCAATGCTTAGCATGGCGACTTACGTCAGTTCGAAATACAGATCATCTTAGAGCTGGAATGTAAAAACGCCTGCGGTAAAAGGACACTTCACGCGATGAATGCCGATCCAAACAAAGAAGACACCGACAATAAGCTGTGGGGCGGACGTTTTAACGTCCCAACGGATACTTTTGTCGAACAGTTCACTGCCTCAGTCGGTTTCGATCAGCGCCTATACGCCTACGACATTGCCGGCTCGATCGCTCATGTGCGAATGCTGGCGCATGTACAGATATTAAGCGAGGCCGAGTGCGAGAAAATCGTGGGTGGCTTGGAAGATATCCGTCTCGACATAGAACGCAACGACTTCACTTGGTCGACCTCTCTAGAGGATGTCCACATGAATATCGAAGCGCGCCTGACTGACCGGATTGGTCCAGTAGGAAAGAAGATCCACACGGCACGCTCACGAAACGATCAAATTGCAACCGACGTACGCCTCTACCTGCGCGATGAGATCGACACGATCATATCGACACGCGATGCGCTTGCCGTGGCACTGCTCGATTTCGCCGAGCACGAGGCCAATACGATCATGCCCGGGTTTACCCACCTACAACCGGCACAACCGGTAACCCTTGGCCATCACCTGCTGGCTTGGTACGAAATGCTAGTGAGGGACCGCGCCCGCTTGCTCGACTGCCGTAAGCGCGTCAACATCCTACCTCTCGGTGCTGCGGCGCTGGCCGGCACCAGCTTTCCTATAGATCGTCAGTTCGTCGCCGAACAATTGCAATTTGACGGCGTCTCAGAGAACTCGCTCGACGCGGTAAGCGACCGCGACTTTGTAATCGAGTTCAGTGCCTGTGCAAGCCTCATAATGATGCATCTTTCGCGGATGTCGGAGGAGCTCATTTTGTGGAACTCCACCACATTCGGCTTTATAGAGTTGGGTGATGCGTTTTGTACCGGCTCATCGATCATGCCGCAGAAAAAAAACCCGGACGTGCCGGAATTGGTACGCGGCAAGTCTGGGCGTGTGTTTGGCGCGCTGATATCGCTGCTCACGCTAATGAAGGCGCAGCCACTAGCCTACAACAAAGATAATCAGGAAGATAAAGAGCCACTGTTTGATTGCGTGGATACCGTCAAACATTCGTTGCGCGCCTACGCGGAGCTGATCCCACATATCGAGGTGAACCGTGAGCGCATGCATGAGGCCGCGCTCGAAGGCTACTCGACGGCGACCGATCTTGCCGACTATTTGGTGCGAAAAGGCGTCGCGTTTAGAGATGCGCATGCGGCCGTCGGTACGGCAGTGAAACACGCGTTGGAACAAGGTAAAGATCTGGCGGACCTCAGCCTGGGTGATCTAAAAACGTTCAATAGCAAGATCGAAAAAGACGTCTTTGACTCCCTGACTGTGGAAGGCTCGGTCGCCGCTCGCAGCCATGTCGGCGGCACCGCTCCGGCGCAGGTGAAGGCAGCGATCGCAAGTGCACGGCAGGCGCTGGGGATTGCCGACTGAGGCATGTTAACTAAATTCGGCAGGCTTTCGTGATCACCGATTCCTCCTAATCGACGGGCTGGAGATCAAGAACAAGACTTTTCCGCTGTTGTTAGACGATCAACCGGAGATGAATGTGATCCACTATCGATCACAGTACGGCGGAGCGGTGGCATAAAGTTCCGGGAACCACTGAAGAAAAATTCCGACTTTTGATATGAAAATCCTTGTGGTGGTGTTCTTTTTTGGGAGCCTTTCCCTCAACGCCTGTGAGATTCCCGCCGCCCAAGTCTCTTACGAAAAAGGTGCCTACCAAGTCGCGGTAGAAATGCTACTCGATGCACCGGCGGCGGCGGTGAAGGCGGTTCTCACCGATCATGCAAACCTGTCTCGCATCAGCGAGACATTCACCGAGAGTGTCGTCTTAAATAGCGACGAAAACAGTCTTTTACGCCGTCGACTCCACATCAAGACCTGCATCCTGTTTTTCTGCTTTGATATGGACATGGTCGAAGACATAAAGATCAACCCGGAAGGCGCAATTCTCACCACGATCGTGCCCGAATTGAGCGATTTCAACTCAGGTCACGGACGCTGGCAAATTGAAAACCACGACGACGATAGATCGCGCTTGCAGTTCTCCTCCAAACGCCAGCCGAGCTTCTGGATCCCACCAGTAATCGGCCCATGGATGCTCAAACGCAAAGTGATCGCAGAGACCACTGCCTCCTGTCATCGCATTGAAGCAATCGCGCGCGCATCATTGGAGCCGAGCCTTTAACCATGCCCAAATTCAGCGACCAAATACTCACATGGTATGACACCCACGGGCGCAAAGATCTGCCGTGGCAGCACGATCCCACTCCCTACCGAGTGTGGATTTCCGAGATCATGTTGCAGCAAACGCAGGTCACAACGGTCATTCCGTATTACGAACGCTTTATGGTTCGGTTCCCGGATTTACTGTCATTGGCCAACGGCGCTTTGGACGAAGTGCTGCATCTCTGGTCCGGTCTCGGTTACTACGCCCGCGCCCGCAATCTACATAAGGCGGCGCAACACATCCGAGACAACCATGATGGTGTGTTCCCGTTAGTATTCGAGACCGTCACCGCCCTTCCCGGCATCGGCCGCTCAACCGCAGGTGCGATCCTCGCGCTCGCCAATGACCAACACCACACCATTATGGACGGCAACGTCAAGCGCGTTCTGACGCGATACCACATGCTCAAAGGTTGGGTAGGAACATCTCAGGTTGAGCAGACATTGTGGTCACTAGCTAATTCCGTTACACCGGCCAAACGCGTGGCACACTATACCCAAGCAATCATGGACCTCGGGGCGACCGTCTGCACCCGCACCCGCCCGGTCTGTTCACTTTGCCCGCTGGCAACCGAATGCGCAGCGCACGCAGCGCATCGTGAAACGGAATTCCCAAACCGGCGACCGAAAAAGAAGTTGCCCATACGTGAAACAACATTTGTGATGATGCGCGATCCCGCCGGCAGTGTGATGCTCGAGCGCCGGCCACCGAGGGGTATATGGGGCGGCCTATGGGGCTTCCCGGAATGTCCGTATAAGACCGACGTCGATCGCTGGTGTGCTGAACACTACGCATTCGAAGTCGAGCACACCGAAAACTGGCCTCTCCTCCAGCACACTTTCACGCATTTTCATCTCGCCATCAGCCCGATCGCGGTCACCGGGCGTACAGCCAACACCGTGACCTTGGAGACTAGCAAGACTCTCTGGTATAACACCCGAGACCCACAACCACTGGGACTTCCAGCGCCCGTGAGTAAATTGTTGAACGGTTTGTTCGAAGGAGATAGCCAATGACCCGCATGGTGAACTGCATAAAACTCGGCACCGAAGGCGAAGGCCTGAAAATGGCCCCTTACCCCGGAGAACTCGGCCAACGCATCTTCGAAAACGTCTCTCAGCAGGCCTGGCAAATGTGGCTGCAACACCAAACCATGCTAATCAACGAATATCGCCTAACCCCCATAGAACCAGAAGCCCGTAAATTCCTTGAAGGCGAAATGGAAAAATTCTTCTTCGGCGAAGGCTCTGACCGCCCACAAGAATGGGCTCCTGAATAAGCTAATTCCTCGATACCCCGCCATCCCAGCGACGCCAATCTCGCGGAATTAATAATATCGCGCTCGCGAAGGCGGGGCCCTAGTCCACAGACGTCAAAAAGCAACACAACTTTCTCTCTCAGGGTGAGAGAGAAAAACAGCCTATAAATCACTGTCGACCTTGACTCTCTCTAACTCCCCCGCTTAAATACCTCCGCCTCTACAATCTCATGAAGGCCAGGTAGCTCAGTCGGTA
>CAZBOQ010000199.1:0-37192 GCA_964493555.1 uncultured Gammaproteobacteria bacterium
GTCGGCCGCTTGGCTAGAAAAAATTCTTCGCTCAAGCCAACATCAGCGTAGCCGACATATTCGGGCGTCAGCGGCAACATTATTTTTCGCCGGCCGCCGTCGTTAAACTCACCGGCCAACAGGTTAAACAGGGTAAAAAAACTGCCCTGGCTACCAGTGGTAATTGCTATATTTTTATGCGTGATCTGCCATCCAAATTGGCGCTCTAGCAACTGAGCAAGTGCCGTTCGGAACTGCAGATCGCCACCGGGCGGCCCGTAGTCACCCACCAGCTGCGCAAATGCCGCTGGTTCGCTAAAAATCGCTTGCATGCGCGCCTGAAAGATCGCCTCGACCTCCGGGATATGTGCAGGGTTACCACCGCCCAGCATATGAATGGGCTCACTGCTATGCAGTGACTCACCGAAATCATCCATCAGCTGACGAATCGCTGAGTCACGGGTAAAACGCTGACCAAAAGCAGAGAGTTTCATCATCTGTCTTATTATAAACTCGCTACCAGAAGACACATCCAGCGGTCATGATTGCAAAATGCATCCGCTATTATTAAGAACCTTATGCTTCGCACTCGCCCTTCTGGCAGTCAGCATGGTGGTTAGCGGTCCGTCGGCAGATGCGCACGGTTCGCTGGCAGAATCGGGCCTTGTTTTGAATGTCATCACACCAGTCTTTGCCATAATCTTAACCTTCATACCACCGCTGGACGTGACCATGACACGAGTCTTCATGAACAACGGTGAAGCCACGGAAGAACCACAACGTTACAAATACATCCTGCTAGGCGAAGCGGTCTTACGAGTCGTTTTGCTCGTCGGCTGGCTGCCTTTTGTGCTCACCGCTGTTCAACAAGATTGATCAGACGATTAAAACAGCCCCAACTGCGTCCGGTCCTGTAGCTCGAGCGAATTGAAAAGACGGGCGGCACCAACGCCGAGCAACCGCACTTCACGCGCACCCGCCTCAGTTTTGTCAAGTAAATCACGCAAATGTACGTCCAGTCCCGGCTCTTTGCACACGGTTGACTCTAGCGTACGCGCTCGAGTGACTAATTCGAAATCCGCGTATTTCACTTTGATGCAAAGCGTCCGAGCATCCAGGTCACGCGCCTCAAGCGATGCCACCACCTCACCCGCGAGACGCCCTAAGTGCTCCATCATTTCGTCCCGATCGCTAATATCGACGGCAAACGTGGTCTCCGTACTCAGTGACTTCCTCACCCGCTCGGTATAGACCGGACGTTCATCAATTCCACGTGCGATGTTGTAGTAATAATGGCCGGTTTTACCAAACCGCTGCTGCAACCGCGTTAGGCTCCAGCATTTGAGCTCCGTGCCCGTGAAAATCCCGAGCGACTTCATCTTGCGTTCGGTGGCAGCCCCTATGCCCACAAATTTACGAATCGGCAACTCCTCGATAAACGCCGGCCCTTCATCAGGCGTTATGACATATAACCCATCAGGCTTGTCTATATCTGAGGCAATCTTGGCAAGAAATTTATTGTAAGAGATCCCGGCTGACGCGACCAAATCGACTTCGGCTTTGATATCTCGTTTAATCGCCCGAGCGATTAGGGTCGCCGAACCCTTGTGCAAAGTAGACTCTGATACATCCAGGTAAGCTTCATCCAGTGACAAAGGTTCTACGAGCGATGAATAGCGCGAGAAAATTTCACGGATCTCGTTCGATACTTCACGATAGATAGAAAACCGCGGACGAATAAACAGTGCCTGAGGACAGCGTCGGTAGGCCTCAGCAGCCGGCATTGCCGAATGGATCCCGTAAGCCCGAGCTTCGTAGCTGCAGGCCGCGACCACTCCTCGACCGTGTGGATTGCCACCAACGATCACCGGTTTCCCACGCAGATCGGGAGCGTCCCGTTGCTCTACTGACGCATAAAACGCGTCCATATCTACATGGATAATTTTGCGTAACTTCGTTTCGCTCGAACCCACGGCATTAGTATATCGCCCTACGATGTATAGTCCGGCAACGTTTCGCCATACCCCCTTCTATGCGAACATAGCGCGTCTTGACCATGGAGTCCCGGCGCATCAGCGCGCAAAAACCATCATGCAGACCAGTTGTTCCCGGAAAACCCTTGCGATACTCGCTGCGATGTTGGTGCTGTCAGGCTGCGTAACGACTGAGAGCACGCGTCTGTCGTCCGTTGTCAAAGACATTGTAAAGAGCCCCAATGATTCTCGGGATTACACATACTTTGTGTTGCCGAATGCACTACGCGTGCTTGTCATTTCAGATCCTGAAACCGACAAGGCTGGAGCGGCGTTGAACGTCGGAGTGGGAAGTTTGCACGATCCAGTAGGGCGTGAGGGCCTTGCTCATTTTCTAGAACACATGCTATTCCTTGGCACGGAAAAGTATCCTGCAGCGGGTGAGTACCAGAATTTTATTAACACCCATGGCGGGAATCACAACGCCTATACTGCAGCCGAGGACACCAATTACTTTTTGGTATCGATAAAGACTACCTGGAACCGGCTTTAGATCGCTTTAGTCAATTCTTCGTCGCACCCCTATTCAATAAAGAGTACGTCGCGCGTGAAAAAAATGCGGTTCACTCTGAGTACCAGTCGCGTCTAAAAGACGACACGCGCCGAATCTATTCAGTCTTACAACAGGTTATCAATCCCGCACACCCGGCTTCCCGATTCAACGTCGGCAGCCTGGAGACGCTGGCGGATCGTGGTGACGATACCGTGCTGGGTGAACTCCTAGCGTTCTACCAAAAATACTATTCCCCAGAGCTCATGACCCTAGTAATCATCGGCAAGGAGCCGCCAGCGAGGCTAACGGCCTGGGCTAGAGAGAAATTTGGCGGTTTAGAAAAACGTTCAGCGTCCATCCCAGCAGTGACCGAACCTCTGTTCGTGCCCGGTCGCCTGCCAGTGCGTTTGAATATTGTCCCGGCAAGTGATCAGCGAACCTTGAGGCTGACATTCCCGCTACCGCCGGTACGCCGCCACACACTTACCGCCCCGGTCAATTACGTTGCAAATCTGATTGGTCACGAAGGACAAGGAAGTTTACTGTCCTCACTTAAGGAAACGGGCTGGGCAGATTCTCTGAGCGCTGGGTTGGGCTTTGATAATCGTGATAATGCCGCGCTCTCGATCTCCGTCGGGCTGACGCAGCAGGGTTTACTGAAAGTCGACCAGATCGTTTCGCGCGTCTTTGCCTACCTGCGGCTTATCAAAGCGCAGGGGGTCAGCGCATGGCGATTCGATGAACAACGTCGGCTAAATGAGATCAGTTTTCAGTTCGTGCAAAAATCCGATGCCGTTCAATACGCCAGTAGCATTGCCGGTGACTTACAACGTTTCCCTGTGCGAGACGTACTGCGCGGTCGCTACTACCAACCCGACTACGACGATGATTTGATCTTTCAATTCCTGCACTGGCTGCGACCCGATAACGTCGCCATGGTGGTCATCGCTAAGGGTCTGGAAACCGATCGAGTGGAATCGTCGTATGGGGCAAAGTATTCCGTTACGCCGATTGGTTCGAAAACGCTTCTGCACTGGGCCAGCACGCCCACTGGGGCCACTGGACTAGCGCTTCCTCGCCGCAACATTTTTATCCCAGACGTGCTAACACTGAAAAAGACGGACAGCGTCGGAGCCGTACCGATCCGGCTCGCTGACGCCCCAGGTTATGAGCTCTGGCACAAACAGGATGCCGATTTTCGTCAGCCGCGGGCCGATTTCTTTTTCTCGGCACGTTCACCCCAGTCCAACAACAGCCCGCGTAATGCCGTGCTAGCCAATTTGTTCGTAAAGATCGTCAACGACAATCTAACCGAATTCATCTACCCTGCCCTGCTCGCGGGGCTCCACTACGAGTTGTACACCCACATGCGCGGTATCACCGTACGTATCTCCGGGTTCGATCAACAACAGGGAACGCTGTTGAAGAAGATTGTAGCAGCGCTGCGCAAACCCTCGGTTGATGCGAGGCGGTTTGCAGCCCTGAAAGACGACCTAGCACGGTCGATAAGGAACACCGAGAACACACCACCGTATACCCAAGCGATGAGGGAGATCCGAAACCTGCTGCTGCGACCCTATTGGACCGTTGAACAACGATTGGAAGCGCTGGCCAAGGTGACAAGCGACGAGCTAGTGGCATTCGTTCCTAAATTACTTGCCGATCTCCATGTCGTCGCGCTTTCTCACGGCAATGTCTCAACTAACGACAGTCTCAAGCTGGGCAGCATCCTCGCCAATCAGCTAGTAGCCCATGCCGACCCGGCAACAGTTGCCCCCGGCCGGGTGATCCGTCTGGCAGCAGAGCACGCGCGCCTGCGAGAACTCGCGATCGATCACCCGGACTCTACTCTTGCTGTGTACTACCAGAGCGATGACAAGACTGTGCGAAGCCGCGCACAATATGATCTATTGGGTAAGATAATCTCCGCGCCCTTCTACAACAAACTGCGTACCAACAAGCAACTAGGCTACATCGTCCACGCCAGCTCGTCACCGCTGTTGGAGGTTCCCGGACTAGTCGGCTTAGTGCAATCACCGGGGACGGCACCGTCTGCACTACTAGACCACATCGACGATTTCATCGGCGAATTCCGTCAATCACTGATGGAGCTTGACGAAACGGCCTTCAATCAACACAAGCACGGTCTCATTTCACGACTTACAAAGGACGACGAACGGCTGGGCACCCGCAGCGACCGTTATTGGAGAGAACTCGATCTACAACATTACGGATTTGACTCGCGCAAAGCTCGCGTACGGGAACTTACGACTCTCAGTCTCGCCGAATTCCAGCAATTTTATCAACAGCGTGTAACTAACCAGAATACCGAACGCTTACTGATCGTATCGACTGGAACCAATCACCAGGGCGCAACGCCTCCGACGGAAACGCAACTTATCGCCGATCCGCTCCTTTTCGCCCAGGATAAGCACTATTTCCCGAGTGCATCGACTAGGGCGGCCGAAGACAGCCCATCCAACGGCACCCGGCCTACCCACTTCTAGCCCCGTTCATTGCGGATAACCACTGGCGCCGTTCCATTCCGAAAAATTGGCAAATGCCGGAAATACTTTTTTTTAGTTTTGATTCCTGTGCTCCATGTGTTCTCATTAACGACACTAACTACCTTTCGCTCTAGCACAAACATCTCAGTCTAGAAGCAATGTAAGACAAGAAAGTGCAGGGCACTAACCTGTCATAACCTCAGGCATTCGTACCCCCCCCAGAGCATGCCGAAGCAGTCTACTAATCCAAAAAGCAGTGGTTGTGTCAAAGATTTTTTATTTGTCCAATTTATTCCGACAAACGAATCCGCAAACTCGGTTATCCGTGTACAATACGCGACCGCCTCAAATGGATCGTTTCAATGCGACCGACCATGTTCCAAACCACCGACGATCTCCGCATCGGAGGATTGCGCCCGCTGTTGCCTCCGGCGATCCTGATGGAAGAGTTGCCAATCGACGAATCCACATCGGCGCTCGTAGCAAACTCACGAAGACAGACCGAAGCCATTATCTCCGGGGATGACGACCGGTTACTAGCGATTGTCGGTCCCTGCTCCATTCACGATACCGGTGCAGCGCTGGAATATGCTGAGCTCCTGCACGCAGCTGCGAGTCGTCTGCAAAACGATCTGTTCGTCATTATGCGCGTTTATTTCGAAAAACCGAGAACCACAGTCGGCTGGAAAGGCTTGATCAATGATCCGCATCTGGATGGAAGTTTTGATATCAACACAGGTCTGCGCCGCGCACGCAAGCTCCTAGTGGATCTTGCTGAACGCGGCATTCCCGCTGGCTCCGAATTCTTGGATGTGATCACGCCACAATTTATCGCCGATCTAATTAGCTGGGGAGCCATCGGCGCGCGTACAACTGAAAGCCAGGTACATCGAGAACTCGCCTCAGGCATGTCCATGCCCATAGGTTTCAAAAACGGCACCGACGGCAACATTCAGATTGCAATGGACGCTATCGGCGCAGCGCGCCATCCTCACCATTTTCTATCGGTTACCAAACAAGGCAGCTCAGCCATCGTGGAGACCTGCGGCAACTCGACCTGTCACCTCATCTTGCGCGGCGCGACCACTGGGCCGAACTACGATAGTTCGTCGATTGCGACCTGCACTGAGCAGTTGGACCAGCACGGCTTATGTCAACGTGTTCTAGTTGATTGTAGTCACGGTAACAGTAACAAGGACTACACTCTGCAACCGGTTGCGGCGCTCGCGGTTGCTGAACAGGTCAGCAGTGGAGTCCGAAACATCTGCGGCGTGATGCTAGAAAGCCATCTGAAGGCGGGCAATCAGAAACAACACCCGAACCAGGATTTGGTTTACGGTCAAAGCATCACAGATGCCTGCATGGCTTGGGAAATGACCGAGCCACTACTGGACAGACTAGGTTCCGCTGTACGCTCGCGACGCCAATGCAAAAGCAACGCCGTTACTTAGCGCTCCACTCACCTGTCAGAAGATGCAGTTCTCCTAGCGACCAGTTTGAACTCCAGCAACTCGATCTCCATGTCAGGCATAGACTGACCCGACTGCGCTTCGTTTGGCAACAACCAAAGATCCGCCAACTCGCGTTTTACTAATAGCAATTCGCCGATCGCTATCGTTCATCAGATTCTCCTAGCACTACCGTGATAGTTCGTAAATCATCATCACGCTAAGTCCTCCCACTACTCGCGCCATCATGAGGTAATCGAAACGGTCGTCGAGTATCGAGGCTGCTGTGGTTATAATCGTAACGAAATAGCTCAGTATCGATTGACATACTTGCTGGATTGTCAGCGTCCTAGAAGAGGGAGCAACCAGGACGGCGAACGTAACGCGGCACGATCACCGTGCGTACCCAGACCCGTCAAGGGGAAAGCGGACTTGCGACGAAATAATAATTCATTCAGATTGCATGCGCACGAGCGGCTCGAAACTGCGTCGACGTCCTCGTTCCGAGTTATTTCTAGGTTGCTGATTACGGTCTAACCAATCGAGGCGGTAGTCTGCATGTTAGCGTGCATAGCCGTGACTAGTTCCGGTAACCGCGCATTGGCAGCGCCGTTAACCGGGAACGAGTTAATCTTTTCGTGGGGGAGATCCTCGATGCCCATTCAATTCCGAACAGCTTGGTCGTTCGAGCAACCAAATGTGACTCAAAAACGCAGGAAATCGACTGCAGCCTAATTAACGACGGGGAAGATCTGAACTTGAGCGACACCAAATGCGAGCGCAGTGACCAAGCCTACCGATGCAAAACGACAAGGGACAGGCTAGCACGATGCAACGGCCCTGTTATTGCGGTACATTCTTTATCGGGGAACAGTATGACTTCGAATTATCTGAACAACCTCTTTTGGCGAACTATTTACGCTGCCTCGCAGCCACTAGTTTTGCTTATGCTGCTGCTATCGTCCTCACCCACTGTGGGTGCACCTTTAGATGGTCAGATTTTCGAGGACTGGACTACGCGCTGCGATCTCCAAGACGGTCCATCCGTGCAGTGCTTCATTTTTCAGGAAGTGCGGCTGCGGGAGAGCGGCCAACGGGTATTGCGAGTCGTAGTAAGTTACATTCCCGGTCAGAACATTCCGACCGTCGGAGTAGAATTACCACTCGGTATTTTCTTGCCCTCAGGCGCCCGAATACAAGTCGATGATTCGGAACCTCTCATGTTTCAAATTTTTACCTGCGCCCCCACAGGATGCCAGGCGGGATTCAAGCTCACTGAAGAACGTATGGAGAAATTCAGAGCAGGCAACAAGGCAGTAATAACTTTCGACGACCGATATAAACAACCTACCCCGATCGGGATTTCCTTGAACGGCTTCAACGAAGGCCTCGATTCGTTGCAGTAGCCTCCAGAGAATCTACCGCTTCCTTTTCAGTCGTCTCTTCTCAAAGATTTCATGCCGAACCCAATCACCGGCTTTGATGCCTAACTCTAACGCTGTACCTGCGTTCACTTCCAACACTGCACGCACCGGTTGCTCGGATCTAATACTGTCCCTGGTCAAAGGCTTAGTTGACTCGACAATCGAACTTATCCTTCCATCATCGCCGATGAACAACATGTCCAATGATATTACTGTATTAGACATCCACATGCTGATCGGCACTTCTTTTTTGAAATCGAACAGCATTCCGCGATTCTCCGCCAGTGTTTTGCGAAACATCAAACCTCTGCGCCGCTGCCGTCGGGTATTCGCCACTTCGACTTCAAATGTATGAGCGCCCCCGTCAGCGACCTCGATGGTCAAGGGTGTCCGATTGAGCTCACGAGCATCAGCATCGCCAACGGCGAATACGGTGACGGTGATCAGCAGGACGTTTTTAAAATAGTTCATGGAGAGAAATCGCCCAGAGACAATTGCTCACGCTAACAAAGCTCCATCAACCGGGTCAAACGATTGCAACATACTGAATGTTATGATTGAATGAGGACTTTCCGATACCATAATCCGACGCAGTCAAAGATGAGACTCCGGCAGTACTTCCGGTCGTTCCCTGTCTGTCGCCGATCACGCCCCCAAGCACAGACCTAGCGGGAAGGATGCGACTGAACCGAATTGAGAAGGAAATGATTGATGAATATCTATGTAGGAAACCTGCCGTACACTGTCGGCGATGATGATTTGCGCGCACTTTTTGAGCAATTCGGCCAAATAAATTCCGCTGAAGTGATCATAGACCGGCGTAGCAATCGTTCGCGCGGCTATGGCTTTGTCGAAATGGGTGATGAGGATGGTAATGAAGCTATCGACACCCTGAACGGCAGCGACTTCGAAGGGCGCACCCTGAGGGTCGATGAGTCGCAGCCAAAATCGGAAAAGGTATCTAACAATCGGTCACGGCGAAAACCTCGCCACCCGAGTGGTCCGCGACGAGGCCAGCCAAACGCGGAACCAAGCGGAATTCGAGGCTTCTTCAAAAAACTGTTTGGGTGAGACGAGAAACGACTTCAGGTTTTTATCTGAGATTAAGTGTCACATCGAGATTTGAATGGTTTTTCGTATCGCCGCTAGTCCGTCGACTTTCTGAATTATCTTCTCGCCTAGGGGCTCAGAAATTTCCATGACTGCGACCGCGCTGTTGCTGTTATCAGCCGTCCCCACCTGCATTCGCGTGATGTTTACGTCCGCTTCGCCCAATACTGCTCCCAACGCACCAATGACGCCAGGCCTATCTTCGTGCATTGTGATAAGCAAATGACCCTCTAAGTGCGCCTCCATCTCATAACGATTGATAGTAACCAGACGCGGATGGCGATCATCATAAAGGGTGCCCGAGACTACGATTTCACCACCGGCGTAGCGTCCGGCGACGGTTATCAATGAGAGATACTCGGAGGTTTCCTCTGAGCGAGTTTCAACCAGCACGATGCCCTGGCGTTTCGCAAGGTGCACGGCGTTCACTTGGTTTACCGGCATCGATAAATGCTCGCCCAGCAACCCGACTAGCGCCTCAACTGCCACTGGGTGAGTATCCAGCACAGCGGCTCGGCCATTGAGGCTAACCTCAACCTGGCTAAGTGCCTTTGGCGCCATCAATGCTATCAGTCTGGCCAGGCGATACGCCAGTTTCTGATAGGGACGCGAGCGCCCAAGTTCATCAGCCGAAACTCCGGCGATATTCACTGCATTGATGGGCTCACCGGTTCTGAGGAACGTCACTACCTGATTTGCGATCTCGACGCCGACCGCTTCCTGGGCTTCTTTCGTAGAGGCGCCTAAATGCGGTGTAAACACGATGTTGGAGAGTTTGAATAACGGCGAATCCGTGGGCGGCTCTTCGGCGTACACGTCCAAGGCCGCGCCAGCCAGTCTGCCTTGTTCGAGCACCTCGTAAAGCGCCTGCTCGTCAATCAGCCCGCCGCGTGCGCAATTGATGATGCGCGCGCCCGGCTTTACCGTCGCCAGACGTTCAGCGCTCAGCAGATTTCTGGTGGCGTCGGTCACTGGACAGTGCAAGCTGATGTAATCCGACTCAGCAATGAGTTTATCGAGCTCCGCTGATTCCACGCCTTCTTGTTCGAACACACCAGGTGACACATAGGGGTCGTGTGCGATCACGCGTAGTTTCAGGCCCAGAGCACGAGAGGCAACAATTCGGCCAATAGTGCCGTAACCAACGACACCCAAGGTCTTACGGGCTACTTCCGCACCGACAAACTTCGCCCGCTTCCACTCGCCCGCACGCACCGAGGCGTCGGCGTTCGGCAAATGTCGACTCAGAGAGAGGATGTGGGCGATGGCAAGCTCCGCGGTCGTGGTCGCATTTGCATCAGGCGTATTCAGTACAACGATCCCGCGTTCGGTAGCGCACTGCACGTTGATATTGTCCACACCAATGCCAGCGCGCCCAATCACTTTGAGCCGCCTACCACTTTCGATAACTTTATCGGTGACCTGGGTGACACTACGAACGACAATCGCGTCGGCATCGACGACACGTTCGCAGATCTCTGCTTCGCCCAAACCAATAGACACATCAACTTCGAACTGCGCCTCGGCCTCAAGCATCGCAATGCCCTTTTGCGCGATCTTATCTGCAACCAAGATCTTCTTGGTTTCCATCGGTATTGGCTATCCTTTTCTCTTTATTTTGTCTGATTCGTAACCCGCTGGTACGCCCAGGTTATCCAGGGTAACAACGCTTCGATATCTTCAACGTCGATAGTAGCACCCGCCCACAGGCGCAGACCCGGCGGAGCATCCCGATAGGCATTAATGTCGTAGGCGACCTCCTCAGCCTCAAGCAATCCGACCAACGCTTTCACCTTATCGCGTTGATCGCGCTCCGAAAGTGCCGCAAAAACCGGCTCCGTAATGCTCAAACAGACTGAGGTGGAGGAACGCCATTCGGTCTTCGCCGCTAGGAAGTCTACCCAGTTCGTGGCATCAACCCATCTAGCGATCGCCGCGAGGTTGTCCCGCGAGCGCCGGATTAAAGCCGGCCCGCCACCGATTGCCTCGGCCCACTTCAGCCCATCCAAATGATCTTCGACGCATAACATTGACGGCGTATTAATGGTGTTGCCGGAAAATATCTCGTCATTCAGCTTGCCACCCTTAGTTAATCGAAATAACTTGGGCATCGGCCACGGGGGTTGATAGGATTCGAGTCGTTCGACCGCGCGTGGGCTCAATATCAAAACACCATGGGCGGCCTCGCCACCCATAACCTTCTGCCACGAGTAAGTGACAACATCGAGTTTTTTCCACGGTAGGCTCATCGCAAATGCCGCCGAAGTAGCATCACATATCGTGATCCCAGTGCGCTCCGCGGCGATCCAGTCCCCGTTCGGAATACAAACACCCGAGGTCGTACCATTCCAGACAAAAACGGTATCGCGCGCGGGGTCGACTATGTCCAGATCCGATAACTGACCATAGTCCGCTTCAATACAGCGTATATCCTCCAGTCGCAACTGTTTGACAATATCGGTGATCCACCCCTGGCTGAAACTCTCCCACGCGAGCACGTCGACGCCGCGTTGCCCCAGCATCGACCACAACGCCATCTCCACCGCGCCCGTGTCGGAACCAGGTACGATGCCGATGCGATAATCATTCGGGATCCCCAGTAGTTTTCGGGAACGGTCCATAGTCTCCTGTATCCGGGCTTTACCCGTTTTAGACCGGTGCGAACGGCCCAGGCAAGCACTATCCAATACCTCAACCGACCAACCCGGCCGTTTGGCACAGGGTCCGGATGAAAAAAACGGCCGCGCGGGCCGTTCGGTAGGCTTCATGTTGTAGATTGCCCCCATTGTGAGTCAATAAAGGTGCCGGACATCTTTCATTGCGACACTTTGCTTCGGAAGGAGCATTTTAGAGGGCAGCGCTGCAAAAACAAAGAAAAGGGGATCTGAGCACTACGCGATGCCTTCCTCCTGCCCCGTGCAACTGCCTTCTCCCCGGACATAAAAGAGCCCCGTCAGCAGGCGGGGCAAGGTTTATATGACTAAGAGCACGTCGTAAGTTTGTTCGACAAACTGTCTAAAAGCGCAAGGAACCTCCAGCCAGACAATGGTGGTTGACGTGATATCCGAATCTGGCTCAAGCGTCCTCAGGCACACCCCGATCATGAACACCACGATAATAACGGACAAGGGCAAGCGGAGCGATGCGCAAAATTGCATTGGCGCAGCCCGATCCTCCAATACGTTTCGGGTTCGTTTTATTAAGTTAGCAATTATCGGATAAAGATCCGTATAGTTTTGAGTTGCGAACAGTTTCTGGAAAACGCGGTTCCTGCGAAGACACGATCTATAAAGTTCTTCGACAATGCGTGGACACAACATTTTGGCGGATTACTTATATTTCTATTAAAGATCAACCGTCTATTAGAAATACGCTGACCATTGAGCTCCTCGACATCTGTAAAATTTCTTAACAAATTCGCGCCTAAGTGACGAATTGGCGTTGAGCGCGTAAAACCTTGAGTAATATTTTTTTTAAAAATTCTGTGATTAAACTCACAATTTTCAATGAAAGTCTCGGGAGCAAGTGATGAGCCTACCGAGCAAACCTGTGTGATCCTGTAGATCCCGAGCAATGACATGTAAAACCTCGCCTTCGCGCTGTACTTCACCAGTGACCCCGAGTAAACGAGCACCAAGCAGGACCTGGCGCTGCGCCTCCACCAGGGAGCTCCAGACGATCAAGTTGATATATCCACTTTCGTCCTCCAATGTCACGAATACCATCCCTGTTGCGGTGCCCGGTCGCTGACGGGCGATTACCAGCCCGGCAGTGCGTACCTCATCGCCGTGCGCGATCCCTCGAAGCCCTATCGCACTGACTATCCCCAGTGCATCAAAATGTTTGCGGAGCAGCTCCACCGGATGGCGCCGCAAGGTCAATCCAACACTCGCATAATCAGCAACGACATCCTCGCCTTCCGTCGGTCGTTTCAATAATGGCGTCGCCTCATTGAAACGCGGCGTCTCGAATATCGGCAACGCTCCCTCAATCCCCAACACTTGCCAACGCGCCTGATGGCGATTGCCGGCCAACCCAGCAATCGCATCGGCCGCAGCCAATGCCTCCATATCCTTATTGTTGAGTGCGGCCCGGCGAGCCATGTCTTGCACGTCGGTAAATGGTATAGCTGAGCGTGCTGTTACCAACGCTTCTGCGCCTTTCTCGGAAAGACCTTTAATTCTGTTGAGACCCAGACGTAGTGCTGGGACAGTCCTCTTTTTCCCTAAAAATGGGGCATTGTTCAAATTTTTTGCTGAACAATGAGACAGTCCCTGGAGCATCTCCAGAGTACTTTCCCAATCGCTATGCCGGACATCCACAGGCAGCACCTCGACACCGTGGCGTTGGACATCTTGAACGAGCTGGGCGGGCGCGTAAACACCCATCGGCAGACTGGTTAAAAGCGCGAAGGTAAATACAGCCGTTTCGGGACATTTAAGCCAAGCGGAAACATAGGCGATTAACGCGAAGCTTGCGGAGTGCGATTCAGGAAAGCCGTATTCACCGAAGCCCAGAATCTGCTGGAAGATCTGACGCGCAAACTTCTCCGAATATCCACGCGCGCTCATACCATCTACCAAACGTTTTTCAAAAGGTTCCAACCCACCGTTGCGGCGCCAACTCCCCATAGAGCGGCGTAAGCGATCCGCTTCACCTGGGGTAAAACCAGCGGCTACCATTGCGAGCTTAATAACTTGCTCTTGAAAAAGCGGCACCCCCAGCGTTCGTTCCAAAACACTGCGCACTGCCTCGGAGGGATAACTCACAGCTTCTAAACCCTCGCGACGACGAAGATACGGATGAACCATCTCTCCCTGGATCGGACCGGGACGAATGATTGCCACCTCGATTACTAAATCGTAATAGCAGACCGGTTTGAGCCGAGGCAACATCGCCATTTGCGCGCGCGACTCAATCTGAAACACGCCCACCGTATCACCTCGTTGGATCATCGCGTAAGTATCAGGATCCTCTTCTGGTACATTCGCCATCGAATAAGGCTGGCCGCGCAATATCTCGAGCAGATCAAAACACCGGTGGATGGTGGTGAGCATCCCCAGGGCCAGACAATCGACTTTGAGCAGTCTCAGTGCCTCAAGATCATCTTTATCCCATTGAATCACCGTACGTTCGGCCATGCTTGCGTTTTCTACGGGTACGAGCTGGGACAAAGCCCTCTCAGAAATTATGAACCCTCCGACGTGTTGTGAGAGATGCCGGGGGAATCCTATCAACATACTCACTATCGAAATGAGACGCTTAATCAGCGCTGTATCCGGATCGAATCCGACCTCGCGCAAGCGCTCTGTATCCACGCGTTTACCGTCCCACCAGCAAATGTTCTTGGCTAAGCGATCGACTTGTTCCAAGCTCATCCCGAGCGCTTTGCCAACATCGCGGATCGCACTCTTTGCTCGATAAGTAATCACCGTCGCAACAATAGCTGCACGCGCACGGCCGTATTTTTTATAGATGTACTGGATAACTTCTTCGCGCCGCTCATGCTCGAAATCGACATCGATATCGGGCGGTTCATTACGCTCCTTGGAAAGGAACCGTTCGAACAGCATCTCCATACGCCCTGGATCAACCTCAGTGATGCCTAGACAAAAACAAACTGCTGAATTGGCCGCCGAGCCACGTCCCTGACAGAGGATTTTCTGCCTGCGAGCAAAACATACGATATCGTAGACCGTAAGGAAAAAGGGCTCGTAGCAGAGCTCTTCGATTAATTTGAGTTCGTGTTCTAGTTGCGTACTAACGTTGCTCGGGACACCTTCAGACCAGCGCCGACGCGCGCCCTCCTCGGTAAGCTCGCGCAGATACTGACTCGGAGTCTGTCCTTGAGGCACCAACTCTTGGGGATATTCATAGCGCAATTCATCGAGCGAGAATTGGCACCGCGATGCGATCTTCAATGTCTCGGCAAGTAACTCTGCTGGATAGACCCTTGCGAGTAACTCATAGCGGCGCAAATGCCGCTCACCGTTGGCATGTAACGTACAACCTAGTGTTTTGACTTCCACGCCGAGGCGAATAGCGGTCAGCGTATCCTGCAACACGCGACGCTCGCGCACATGCATATGCACGTCGCCCGCCGCAACCATGGGTAAACCCAATGCGAAACTTGCTTTTTGTATCGCCTGCAAACGACGTTGATCGTGGCCATCAAGAAACAACTCGACGGCTAGCCAGGTGCGACCAGGAAAACGTGCCGCCAACCAATCTGCGTCGGCAAACAATGTGTCTATATTAGCCGTGTGACTCATTGTAGGGATGAGTAAGGCGAGACAACCAGATAATCCGACATCGAGATCCTGCCGACACAAACGGTAAGCACCTTTCTCTGCTGCTCGTCGGCCCTGGGTGATCAACGCAGAGAGACAACCATAAGATCTTCGATCGGTGGCGAGCAAGACCAGTCGCGGCCCATCGAACAGACAGATTTCGCTACCGACGATGAGTTCGAGACCACATTGTTTCGCTGCAACATGCGCCCGCACCAGTCCGGCGAAAGAACATTCATCGGTCAGTGCCAAGCTGCGGTAACCGAGGTGGTGGGCCTGTTCGACCAGTTCCTCTGGATGCGAAGCACCGCGCAGGAATGTAAAATTACTCAGGCAATGAAGTTCAGCATAGCCAGGCATAGTATGGAAAGCTCATAATGTTATTTTATCCAGTGTTCTAATGAGCAGAGGACCCTCTATCCCTCTGGGACAATCAGCTGTTCGTTTATAGCCTGAACAATGCCAAGGCTCTTTGAATAAGATTTACTCGAAGACACCATGCAAAAACCACCGCTGCCGACTACCCAAGTCACGAAAAATCCAGTAATGGCTTCCATAGACGTTGCTGGCAATGAAATAGTCACGTTCTACATCATGTCCGTCCCACCAACCCGCTTCGATACGTTCCACCTGGGACGCGAATTTCAGGTGACCATGTAAGTGGGGTTTGCCGTCTACTGTTTCCAGCGGCACTGGATGCGGTATCAACCATAGAGGACGATTGTTAACGTCCATCTGCGGACCAAGTTCACCGGGCATGCAAGTTCGCCACGCGTACTCCGGCCGATGCTCTGCCACCAGGCATACGCCGGTGATAGCATCTGCACCGAGACGCGCGCGCAAGCGCTCAATCAGGGTGTCGCCATCCCCTTGATTGATCTTTTCTGGGTAAAACAAATCCTGGTTTAATTCGTTTACTTGCAATATATCCTCGACCTCGAGTACCAACACCTCTACTGGTGCAGGCAAAGTAAAATTCTCCAGTCGCTCACGCAACAGCATTAGCAAATGATTGAGCTCAGATCTGGGACTCTGCAAGCCAACCGACAAATTACTGGCCTCGCCGTCACGATGTATGAACTGCCATTCAAGGCGCTGCACACCGCTCACGTGCGCTCGTAAAAAACCTATCAACTCCAATAACTGTCGGCGAGCGACGAACAGCAGGGCTTCCGTTTTAATAACCTCATAAGGTAACTCCACTCGGCTTATAAACCGGGGTGGCAACTCGAAGTAAGACCTTGGATCGGCTCGGCGCCCAAGCGCCTGATCAAGTTGTTGCAAGATGTACGGATTGATACGCCGGGCAAGCCCATCACGCGGCAAACGTTGCAATTGTCCTATCTGGTGCACCCCCATCCCGCGTAGTGAAGCTAGCGGCTTAGAGCCCGATTCCAACAAACTCAAATCTAAATCAGCGAGTTCAGCAGACAACTGTTCCTCGCCAAAGACATGCACGCTTTTCCCCGACTTCGCTAACCAACTTGCAGCCAAGGGAGTCGGCGCGCTTGCCAGAGAGATACAGTAATCAAGTCCTGCGACACCTGTAGCGATCTTAGTACACAACGCTTCGAGCCCACCGAACAATGCCAGACTACCACCGACCTCCAATAACAGACTCGCCGGCGGTGCAATATGGATCATCGATGTGAACTGACCACTCCAAACAGCAAGCCGCTCGAGTGCTGCTGATTCCGCTTGCGAGTTGCGCTCGAAGATTTCTATATCTGATAGTGCATGCGCGGCACCAAGGCCCATCCCCGGAACGATCCCCAGCGCCCGAGCAGCGTCATTACAAGTGAAGATCCACTGATGCCGACTCGAACCGGTTACGATCGCACGCGGCGAAACCTGGCCATCCTCTTGCTCTTCAAAGGTGAAAATTTCTAAAGGTAAATCAGGAAAATGCAGACATAGCCAGTGCATCGTTCATAGTCGCAAAACACACTCCCCCGCTGGCCACCCACCCCGGCATTTGAGAATCTTGACGTTTACACCACTGTCTATGGCGGTAAGTTTCAAACGTAAGGCCGCTAGTGAAACATCATCCGGGGCACGCTGTGAACGAAACACGACACCCATGGCATCACCCGCCTCCGCAGCCAACTGCAAACGTCGCAGGCTGGCAGGATCCGTATAGGGTAGCCAAGCAAATACCGCACTGCAGGTACCGGAGCACAGGGCCTGCTCAAAAGCCCATAATCTATCTCTTCCATCCCGATCGTGGACCACCAGTATTCGCGAAAGATCCACCCCCCGGCGGGCAAATGCTGGCGCATAAGGGATGTAAGGAGGAGCAATAAACACCAACCAGCGTTTGTCACCACTCAAGCGTGCCATTGCCGGCACCAACAAACGTATCGCACCAACGCCTTCCCGCTCCGTCAAGATCTCGGTCAAAGCGCCCCGCGGCCAACCTCGTTCCGGCAGCAATTTATCCAGAGCTTCAAATCCGCTGGATACTCCTTGAACGCGAAGGACAAGGTCCTTAGCGCGCCAAATATCGGCACTCTCTATTACTGACTCGAGATTCATAAGGGTATTTTATTTCGTAGGATCCCAACTCCGAGACCTTCGATGACCAAGGGCGTCTCGCGTAAATCAATTTCGATGGAATTGAATTCAGAATTCTCAGCAAGCAAACGCACACGATTACCGCGACGACGAAATCGCTTAACGGTAACCTCATCGTCTATTCTCGCAACGACGATCTGACCATTAACTGCTTCTCGACTGGCATGCACCGCCAGCAAGTCGCCATCGAGGATCCCCACATCGCGCATACTCATGCCATTCACGCGCAGTAGATAGTTGGCATGCGGGCGAAACAACCCGGACTCAATCTGGTGATAATCCTCGATGTGCTGCTCAGCAAGGATCGGGGTTCCGGCAGCCACTCTCCCGATCACTGGGAGTCCTCGTTGGGATACATCAAGCAAGCGGATCCCCCGAGAGGAATCCGGCAGCAACTCGATTGCGCCCTTGCGCGCGAGGGCTTTCAGGTGATCCTGCGCCGCATTCGGTGAGCGAAAGCCCAACGCCTGACAGATCTCAGCACGGGTAGGTGGCATACCGGAATCGGTAATGAACTCTCGGATCCATTCAAGGATCTCGCTTTGGCGGGCAGTAAGCTTGATAGCCATTTCACTATATATAATAACAGTTAACTGTTATTATATATAGTATTTATGGGATTACAAATTTTATAATTCATATGCGTAAGAACCGCTCTAAAACTAGGCACCGACAAAGCCAAAGACCTCGTCCGTCAATTCGGCGAATACCCTCTACACCGATGAAGTTTTCGTGCAGATCACATGTGTTGGGAGTACGCAATACACCTATGCGTTTAAAACCTTTACGTCGGAGGCGCTTCCCTCAAATTAAAACGAACTTAAGCGTTAGGCTGCACAGTCCAAATTTCACCAATCTAGTAAACAGGCACTATCGACCCTAAGCAAACTCTATCGAACACACCCCAACCCCACAGCGGAACCCCAAATTCCGTCTTTTTTTGACGGGTAACATTTCTTCCGAAAAACATTCCAGCGGATCGCTCCAGCTGATTCTATGCCCTGAGTGGGTCGTAATTAGTTTTGAGGGAGGCACGGCGCTCGGACACTCGTGCACCCCATTGCGATTCCAGTATGGCACTAATGTTGTCATGGACTCTGGTCTCGTCATCTTCATTCAGCAAGTCGCCACCAAAAAAATGCTCCACCCGATTACCGTAATTGTCGAACCAGTAATCGAAGATATTCGCAGCAGGCGTATGACGGCCGATACCCCACGAATGCTCATACTCTTTCAAATGAAGATACTCATGTCCGACAAACAGGGCATTGATGTCTTCCACCTCAAACGCTATATGGGCTAACCCTGGCTCTTTGGATTTGGTGAGCAGAAGACTGTGCTGGTCAACATAGTCTTTCCCCTTATCGCAGCGGTGAAAGACCAAACCTAGCTCACCATCGCTACCCGGAACAAACGCAATATCGGATTGCAGAAAGCCAAAATGGGAATGGTAAAATTCATCCGCCGCGTCGCAATCGGACACGTTCAGGACAACATGTCCAAGCCGCAACACCGGGCAGGGGATTTTTTCAGCGCGTTGAACGTCGCGGACCCGTGGGTGCCCGGGGCCGTGATCCGGGCCGATCAACTCATTAAGCGGTAGCGGTTCAAGCCTCACCTGTCCAAAGATAGTTTCGACCTGAAAGCCATTAGGGTCGGTCATCCGTACCCGGAAACCACCCCCCGGCTCATCGATCTCCTCGAGTGCGGAGGCGCCATCCGCCTCCGAGAGCTTCTCCAGATCAGCCATATTATTTGCATTCAAGGCCATGCCGATAAACTGTGGTTCGTCAGCCAGGTGTGTAACGTGGAGGTGGTGATCGGGACCTGTGCCACGCATGTACAGCGTCTGCTCATCGCGGTGTTGCCGAGTTAGCCCGAAATCGAGGAGAAATGACTCCATCTGGTCTAAATCCGGGGCCGCAAAGCGCACGTAGGCAACATCGGTTACTTTTATTATCGGCATCATTCCCTCTGAGGAATTAAATTTGTTGACATGCAATCATTCTGCGCAGATTCGTCTTCACGACTGTCCAGTTTTTGCTCGCACAAATATCGCTACAGACGAGTGTTAGCAAACCTCTTTATTCGGCGAAGTGCGGCATAATGAATTCAGCAACATCGCGAAAAACATCGCGCTGGTAATCGGCCGGTGGCAGGAACGCAAGTTCGGTTAGCCCTGCGCGCTCCAGGCTCCGCACCTGTTCAACGATTTCATCCGGTTCGCCGATGATGCAAGAGCCGCGGATCGCCTGCGGCGTGACGAAACGCCGCTCATCCTCTCTTAAAAACGTCGCGTGTCCGTTATGCAGGTAACGAAAACGCGATTTTGTCGGGAGCTTATCTATCTCACTCAAAAAGTCGTCCCAAAGATCTGCGAAGAAAGGCGGGATAAGCTCGTTGTTACGGCCGTTCTGCTCCCAGAATACATAGACGTGATGTAGGGTCGTAGTCACCATCGATCCAGTCTGGTTAACCACCCGTTCATCCGTGAGTTTCTCGCCAGGTCGTAAAACGCAGGCGCTGATCGTGCAGCACTTGAGATAATCATCTCCCAACGTTCGGTTAGCACCCTCGGCCGCGGATCGCACTTTACCAACCTCGGCGCTGATAATCTGCTCGCTGAACCCACCTGCGGTCATCCAGCCGTCCGCAAGTTCAGCGGCGATTTTGATTGCTTTGGGTCCGTTCGCGGCGACGTAGATGGGTATGCGATTATCTAAATTGATGTAGTGCCGATCGCGGTGCAGAAACTGGATCTCTTCGGTATTGCCACGATACGTGAAATCGACTGCCTTACCGTCCAACAGATCGCGAACGATCCCTATATAGGATCTGAGTTCACTGGGCGGCACGGATCTAGGATAGCCAAGCAGTCGATTAGCGGTGTTTCCAGTCGCAATACCTAAGAAGGTTCGACCAGGGGCGAGCTGATTAATGCCACCTATCGCCTGCGCGGTGACCGGTGCAATACGCAAGCCTGGAACGGTCATTCCGGTGCCGAGGAAAATTCTCTCGGTATTGGCAGCGGCCAACGCCAAGGTCGAATAGCAGTCCGACCAGATCATCTGCGAGTCCGGTATCCATGCTCGATGAAACCCAAGCTCCTCGGCGTACTTAATCAGCTCCCATTTACCCACATGCGTATCGATCATGATCCCAAATTTCACTTTCCTCTCCTTTGGCCTTAGTTTGTCTGACACCTCGGACTTCGTGTTCTCACCGCGGGCCGCTAGTCATTAATTAAAGCGAATACCCGCGGCGCGGTCAGCTCCCATATGGCCCGGCCTTAATTGACATTATACGAAACGGTGCTGTCAATCGCTCGAGGGGCGAGGTGATACTTACAATCCTTGTATAATCCCTGGTTCAACTGGTAAATCCGCGGCTAGTAGTCGAATAACACCACTGCCCGCGACTCTTACGCTGGCTGCCATGGCACGCACCGCAGGATAAACTTCGCAGTTCGAACATCGCCCGCGGAACAACTCACGAGGACTAGCTATGCAGATTGACGGTGGATGTCACTGTGGTTACATCACATATCAAGCCAGGGTGGATCCCGCTTTGGCTTCCATGTGTCATTGTACTGACTGCCAGAAATTGGGGGGCGGCGCGCTGCGAACGGCGCTCCCTACGCCGGAAAGCCAGTTCGCACTGCTCAAGGGCGAACCGAAGGTCTACGTCAAAACAGCCGAAAATGGTAACAAACGCCAACAGGTGTTTTGTCCCGAATGCGGCACACATTTGTACGCGACGACGGTTGGCGGAGAAAACAGGACACTGAATTTGCGAATTGGGACAGCGAGGCAACGCGATGAGATTCCACCCCAACGACAAGTGTGGTTTAGATCAAAGCAGGATTGGATAATGAAGCTATCACTGATACCACATAAGATGAAGCAGTAGATGCGTCGCCTGGCAGTGAGTCATCGTGATATTGAGCGAATGGTACCTCCCCCCTGGGTAGAGGGAATTTATCGGCGCCCGAAATAAATTTATAGACATAAAACAGTTCGCTTAAAGAAAGCACTTCGCTAAGCTGAGTTCGTCTTTGAATACGATTTGGGTTTGAGGGAGTCATGAAATGAGAATACTCGCCGTTTTTTGCCATCCGATGCGCAACTCCTTTACCGGGGAGGTCCTGGACAGTTTCACGCAAGGCGCGCAGGACGCTGGTCACGAGATCGAGATCGCCGACCTGTATCGCGAGGAGTTTCAACCAGTCATGCAGGCATCCGACTATGCGCAGTTCGATAATCTGCCGCTGCCCTCTGATGTTTTGCAGGAGCAGGCGCGATTCGAACGTTGCGACGGATTTTCACTGATCTTTCCGGTGTGGTGGTGGTCGTTCCCAGCGATGCTCAAAGGATGGATCGACCGTGTCTTTACCGCCGGCTGGGCGTTCGAAATAACTACCGACACCGACGGACGGCAGATCGAGCCGCAGGGTAGTCTGTTGGCCGAGCGCAGAGCAGTTATCTTATGCTGTGCGGGCGGTTCACAGGCGATGTATAACAAATATGGTGCGCGTGATGCTCTGCATAGCCAGATCGAGGTCGGCACTATGGAGTATTGCGGCGTCAAAGACGTCACTACGCACATTCTATATAAGGCGTGGGAGCACGACGAGTCGATCCGCGCAACGCATTTGCGTACAGCTTATAGTGCTGGCATCGGCTTTACCTAACGAATACAGCCGTAAGTAACAGAATCATTAACAAACGAAAACGGCTGAACGTCGCATCTTTGCTAACGGCACTCATCGCTGCAGAAGCTCCACGAGCAAGATGAATTGTATTTCGTGGTATCCGGAACCAGAGCATTCGTGCAAAGTGTTAAAAAAGCGTGCTTCGAACCTGGCAACTGTCTTTTGTTGGCGATGGACGCTAAATCAGTGTAACTAATGAGGGCAGAGAAATGACTGAAGTCGGCACCAACAAATTATTGGAAAATGATGACATCGTGCTGTGGGAATTCTTACTCTCGCCGGGCGAGGAAACGCCGCTGCACACCCACGAGCGTCGCTTTGTCTCCTACGTCGTCGTAGGCTCCACACTGCAGGTTCGCAACGCAGGCGGTAACCAGATAGCCGAAGTCGATGTCCCGTCAGGTGACGTGATCGACTTTCGCCTCGACGGTGACGAACTCACGGCCTCGAATATACAAGGCTTGCATATTCCCGCTTCCCACAGCGCACGAAATGCCGGTAGTTCGAACTACCATGAGATTTTCGTGGAGTTCAAGCGCTAGCCAATTCAATACAGCTGACCCGATGTCAGTAAAGGTAAGCGATGCGCGCAAGATTCTGAAAGCGCTCATGGACTTCGGGATCCCGACGCCTTCTCAAAGGTTCTTCAATACTGGAAAGGGTGAATGGGGCGAACACGACCATTTTCCCGACATCCGGGTGCCACTACTATGCAAAGCTGCCAGATCGCACCGGCAGACAGGGATATGAACTGGCTTGGTCAATGCACGACGACATTCGTGTACATTAACCAAAGGGGACAACAACGGCGACAAAACCCATGAGGATCTCAGCATTAGCCCTCGTGCCATCAAGCTTGCGACGACCTGATCGACGACTTTACCGCGGCCTGTATGCAGAACACCAACATGAGCAAAGAAATCTTAAATGCGCGGGCGAGAAGGCCAGAGCGGAGCTTTCGCATCCGACATATGCCTTCTTGGTTGCGACAATTAAGAGCGAGTGGAGGAACTGCGCAAGGCTCTCGAACCGGCCGAAACGACGAGTGCAGGCCTGTTCAAGATCAACTGACCGGCCTGCTCCGCAGCGGAACTAGTCGGCGACTAATCGCCCCGAAGCGAATTCATTTCATTAGAACGTATTGCGCGTGAGGATTAAGACATGGCAGCTTCAATACCTGAATCACATTTAGATCTGCTGAACCGGCCGCTTGTAGTGACCCTGGCAACCATTTTGCCGTCCGGACGTCCCCAAGTACATCCCGTCTGGTGCAGCTACAGCGATGGGCAGGTCTGGCTGAATTCGGCCAAGAACCGCGCTAAAGACAAGAACATGCGCGAGCGCCGACATGCCACCGTGCTGGTGATCGAGCCGGACAATCCGCTACGCTGGCTGGAGGTACGCGGCCAGGCTGTCGAGATTACTGAAGAAGGCGCGGACGAGCACATCGCGGACATGTGCGAGCTATATATGGGGACGCGCGACTACAGCTTCGGCGCACCGGGCGAGGTACGCGTGTTGTACAAAATCGAACCGAATCGAGTGATGGTTGGGAGTGGGTAGATGATGCTCGTTGGCTAATAATTATACTCCTGCGCACCCGATGCTAATCCTTTCTAACTAGGCCATTCGACACGCTACGTAGGCGTTGTATGACAATCTTGTAACACGTCCTATTAGACAGTTAAGTTCCCGATTCACTAGCCAGAATCAGTTTTTAAATAATGTGCCGTTTCCGGCAGGCCTTCGGAGACTTCGGCCAATGGCGCGAGAACGTTTTTCCCCATCAAATCTTCGAAATGCTGTTCGTGGGCTGCGATAGTAGTCCATTCCTCCACCAACAGAAAATCTGTTCCCTCCTCCGTGTTGGCAAACAATTGCATCCGTGAACATGCCGGATTCGCACGGGTCGCCGCGATCGGCTCCTGCATTGCCGCCTCTAAGGCATTTTCTTGACCTTTTTTTGCGGTCAGTTTTATCAAAGCTGTGACAGACATTGAGGTCCCCCCAGAAACGCCTTCAAGTTAACGCGTTGGCAACCAAGAATCCCGACACACCGCCCAGCCCCGGCCCCGGGTGGGTGGACGCGCCGATATGAAAGAGATCGCGAACCGGTGTCGAATGGTTCTTCACGGAACGTAAAGGACGCCACAGAAAAAACTGATCCATAGTGCAGGCGCCGCTATAGGGATCGCCACCAACGAGGTTAATATTGATGGATTCGAGATCCGCAGGAGAAAGCACTCGCCTGCCTAATATGTTGCCGTCCAGATTCTTGACGTGCTTAGCGACTCGCGCGACGATGCGGTCCGCATAGAGTTCCCGCACCTCCTCGGTCCACTTACCATCCGCCGGCACGTCAATTTCGTTCGCGGCGTCACCCTTGATCAAGGACGGTAATTCCTGCAGTTGCAGCCACAGTATCGCCTTGCCCTCCGGCGCACGTGAGGGATCAATCGCGGTTGGCTGGCCGACGACGACCGTCGCTAATTCAGGCAATAGTCCTCGCTCAGCCTCGTTGGTCGCTTTCGATACCGCGTTCACACCCTCGGTTAAATGAACGATGGCAACTTTGGCAAGCTCTGGATCGGACCACTCCGGGATCTCGTCCAATGCCAGATGGATTTGCATGTCGGCTTTTCCGTACTTAAACGAGCGCACTTCTCTCAACACTTTCTCGGAAACATCCGCGGGCGCGAGCAGACGTTCATATAATTGATTGGGTGTCGTACTGCAGATCACCGCCGTGTCGGCGTAGTGAGTAACGCCATCGGCAGTCCGTACACCTACTGCCTTACCGCCTTCGGTCAACACACGCTCGACATCAGCACCAACCTGCAATATGCCGCCATTTGCTTCGATTAACTGCCGGAATGCTTCGACCAGCTGGTAACTGCCGCCCTTCACGTTTGGGCATCCTACCGCTTCCATTGAAAATGCCATGACCTTTGCCATCTGCGCGGACGCCGTGCTATCCGGTCCGAGGCCCGCATGAGTCGGCCAACCAGCCAGTACCGCACGGGCCTCCTCTGCCTGAAAAGTCGTTTCCAACCAGCCACGAGCATTTTGCAGGTTCTGTCCAAAATAGTCGGCCAAAGCGCGCGGGCCCATCTTCCAAAGAGCCCGCATGAAAACCTTAACGGTCGCCGGCGTCCATAATTCGCTGCCCAGCAAGGTAAAGGTCAGATCCAGGGATGCCTCTAGCTCGCCCATCGCCGCGCGATAACGTTCACCATCTCCCGCAGCCAACGCCTCCATAGCACGAATATTCTCTTCACGAGACCGTCGAAGAATAAAACTACGATCGTCAGGCAACACCGCGGCGGTCGGAGTGTCGTTATTGCAGTATTGCAACCCGTACTTCTCCAACTGATCTTTAAGTATTGCGTAACCCGGAGAGCTGACGAATAGGGGATGCCAACCCGACAACACGTCGTGGGTGAACCCAGGCACGGTCAATTCTTCGGTCCGAATGCAGCCCCCTAGTCGGTTATTGCGTTCCAAGACGCATACCTTCTTGCCTCGGGTGGCGAGAATTGCAGCGCAAACGAGTGCATTGATCCCGCTGCCGACGACTACGCAGTTATTAGTTGTCATTTGAATGTCTAACCACCCACGATGCGCACATCGGCGATAGGGAAATCTCCATCGCGGTTTACCATCGCAAACCCGTTAAACCCATCGCGAACATTTTGGTCCACAACGCGCCTCAAAGTTAGATTACTGGCCACAGCTTTGCTGGTTTCATTGAGGAATCGACCGGGATTCGTCGAGCACGGCCGTCAGGCAACTTTTTGCAGGGCGTGATCCAAGATCTCACCGAATTCATCCGCCAGCGCCGCCGCGCGTAACTCCCGCACCGTTTGCACCGGATTGGAACCACGCTTTATCCGTTCCATGGCATCCATGATGCGCTCGAAATTGTGCATACCGCGTTGGTGAGTTTCGCCGTAACCCTTGACCAGACGCTGACACTCGGCGATCTCGACGCCAAGATCGTAATCTTGCGCCGCATAGGCCGCGATGCTGTCCAGCCAAGCCGAGAGTCGGGCATCCTCTACTTTATAACGCAGCGTACCACGCCGCCAGCGTTTGAATCCGGAGACGATATACAGCAACAGAAAACCCGACAATTTGTTGCTGCGGATCCGCCGCCCGGATCTGCAGAACAAACCGAGAAAACCGTACAACCATGCAGTACGCATGATCAACCCTCCCAACCAAGCCGGTAGGGTATCGCAGATCTCCTCGACCCGCGGATGCATAAACTCCGAGACGTAAACCAATTGATCCGGCCCAACCCGCAACTCCTTACGATAACGCGCCGTGCGCGTCGAACGGGTTTTCAATTCGGCAACGCGAATGGTGTCTTCATAAGACATCCACAGAGCCAAATAACGTGCTGTTTCGCTGACCAGACGATGGGCCTTATCGGCATCGCCGTGCATCTCATCCACTTTCAGGATGCGGTCGAGTCGATTCAGGTACTCGCCCGCGTAAGCCAAATCCTGATAATCGATCAGGCGACGTACGCCCTCGGTAATGTTCTCCCGAGCCGCTTCGGGGAACCCAGCGACTCGAGTCAGGAGAGCCATAACCTGAGGGTGGCTGGGTTGCTCATGGACGACGGCATCCCCAGCGCTCTCTTCGCCTCCTACTGCCGCCTTATTACCGGCAGCGAAACCAGCAAGGTTGGCATTAACCGCCACACCGCTCGAACGGATGGTTTCTTCAAACTGCTCGCGCTCGAAAGGTAATGCCCCTGAACCACATAATGCGCCGAACATGACCGAACTGATAACGCTGTCGCTGTCCTCCGCGACTGCTGCCATATCAAAACTAATGAATTTCCGGGCGGCAGCGCTTACCGCTTCCAACATCTTCTCGCTGTCAGCCCGACCATCGCCCAGATGCATCTTCTCCACCAGCGCATAGTCACGATGCGAAGATGTAATCAACGTCGTACGATCCGGCGTGATAATACCGCGCATTAACGACCGTCCAGCTTCAACTAATTCCCCGGCGATCACCACGTCGACATCACCCGGTGCGGGCATCAGCGCCATTACTGGCTCCTGCCCCGCTTTCTCGGCATCAGCACGCGGAAAGAGTTCCTGGTAGTAGACCGTTGCACCGGTACGCTGTGCAACGCCGGGCACCGAGGTCGTCTGTGCAATGTAGCCCGCGTTCTCTGCGAGCGCGACAATCCAATTGGAGAGTACGCCGCCGCCCTGGCCGCCCATGGCGGCGATCGCGATCGTGATCGGTCGGCTCGTTTTCGTTTGCATCTTAGCCATCAGAACGCGTACTTGGCCAAATGACGATCGCGGCGCGCCTGTAGCCAGGCGATCACGGTCTGACGGACGGTACCGATGAAACGATCCCACCGGTTTGGATTGTCAATCATCTCTGCTCGATAAAACGACGGACACAGCACCGCTGCATGCGCGACCTCACCACATACTCCGCATCCAACACAGCTGCTAAGAATGTGTGCCACAGGGTCCGTTCGTAGCGGATCCGGGTTGTCTTTGATAGTCAGCGACGGACAACCAGACAATCGAATGCAGGAGTGATCTCCCGTGCAGGTGTCATCATCGATGCCGAAACGTTCACGCACGTGACGCTTACCCATTTTCAACAGTTTGGTAATGCCGGGCTTGATGCGACGTTGACGATTCAGCTGGCACTCACCCTCAGCGACAATAACCTTAGGACCGGTGGTCTTCGTGGTCATTGCATCACGCAATGCTTTCAAAGACTGCGGGATATTGTAGGTACGGGTCTTACGCACCCATTTAACGCCTACACCTTTGACCACCTGCGTCAGCGGGATCTGGTATTGACGGTTTTCGCTGTTCGCGCGCGACGAGGGGATCCATTGTCCGCCGGTCGCCGCCGAGTAGCCGTTGTCTACCACCACGATTACCCCGTCGTGCTCATTTTCGACCGCGTTGCCGATACTGGTGGTCAACCCGTTGTGCCAGAATCCGCCGTCACCAATCATGCTGATTGCACGCCGCTCGTGGCGAATATTGAGCGCCGAGGAACTGGCCGGTCCCAACCCATAGCCCACGACGGTGTTGCCGAGATTGAAGGGCTCGGAACTCGAGAAAGTATGGCAACCAATATCGGAGCTGACCTGCAAAGGCCCCATTTCCTTGCGCAACAACTTCATTGCGGTGAAAAACGGCCGTTCGGGACAGCCAGTACACAAGCCCGGTGGCCTTATAGGGATGCTTTCCGACATTACCTCGATCGCTTTGTCGAGTTTCTTCTTTCCACGTTTCACTGGCACTGACTTTCCTTCCAGCGCTTTCGGCACCCATTTCCGTAAATATTTCTCAATACCCTCGCTCAGTACCGCACCGGTGTATTCACCGGCCATCGGCAGTACATCTTTGCCGGAGACGCGAGTCTGTACGTCGGCCTTACGCAATATGGAGTTGCCCGCCTGCTCGATATAGTCGGGCTGGCCCTCTTCGATGATCAAGATCGAGCGCTTACCCACGCAAAATTCGATGAACTGCTCATCGATCAGTGGATAGGTAACATTGAGCACGTAGATAGGAATTTCGCTATTGCCGAAAGTGTCCGCGCAGCCAAGGCGCTCCAAGGCACGCATGCTGTTGTTGTACAAGCCGCCCTGCACGACGATACCAACATCGTCCACGGTACCTTCAAAGAATTCGTTCAAACCCTGTTCTTTGATGTACTTCACCGCTGCCGGCCAGCGCTGTTCAATCTTTTCGCGCTCCTGGGCGTAAGTGAACGGCGGCAGAATTATCCGATCGGGGTGGCGCTGAGGATTGTCCAGCGCATCTTTGACCGTGAACTTCGGTCGTTGATTGTCCTTTGACATGAATTTGCCGTGTACATGACAGGCGCGGATCCTGAGTTCCATCATCACCGGAGAGTTGCTCGCCTCGGAAAGTTCAAAGCTCCTCTCGACCAAATCAACAATGGTTTCGAGATTAGGCCGCGGATCAACCAGCCAAATCTGTGACTTCATCGCGAACGCATGCGAACGTTCCTGCATGATGCTCGCACCCTCACCGTAGTCTTCGCCACAAATGATCAACGCACCACCAATGACGCCCGAGGAAGAAATATTTGACAAGGCGTCGGAGGCAACGTTGGTACCGACCGTCGACTTCCAAGTGACTGCGCCACGAAGTGGGTAATTGACGGAAGCAGCCAATGTCGCGGCAGCAGCAGCCTCACTGGCTGACGATTGGAACTCAACGCCAAGATCCTTGAGAAAACCGCTAGCCTCAGTGAAAACGTCCAACAGATGGCTAATCGGTGCGCCCTGATAACCGCCGACATAACCGACCCCGGACTGCAATAGCGCCTTGGTTACCGCCAGAATTCCTTCACCGTGGAACTCCTCGCCTTCTCCAAGGCGCAGCTTTTCAATCTCTTTGGCGAATGAACGTTCTGCCATCTGCTCAATCCTCTATCTAGCGGTTCAGCCACACGCTCTTCTGTGGGGGCTGCGTAGTATATCCCTGTTACGCCCAGCGGAGGCGATCCTGCAGACCAACGATCTGTGGTGCAGAAAAAAGCGTGGCAGTTAAAATATTTTAACTATATAATATCTAACGTTAAACGTTTAGCCACTTTAAGCCATGTGGAAACCACCCGAACGCATAAAGCACAAGCCGGAGCCCGGTAACTGGCCAACCGCTGACGAGGCAGCAACGTCACTTTGGTACTCCCCACTCAGTTTGGGCAGTACCACCTTGGAGCAACGCACTTGGGTACCAGCGATGGTGCCCTGGCGTGCCAGCGAAGACGGCTCCGTAACCGAGCAAGTATTGGCCTGGTATGAGCGCTTCGCGCGAGGCCGGCCTGGTGGAATCGTCGTCGAGGCGACTGGGATCCGCGACATCCCAAGTGGTCCGTTGCTCCGCATAAGTGACGACCGTTTTATTCCCGGGTTGCGAGAACTGGTCCAGACTGTTCAAAACGCTAGCGACGGACACACACGTTTGTTCATCCAGACGATCGACTTTCTCTCGATCAGGCGACGTCCCGAACCGGAGAAATACTTCCGGCGCTTCCTGAACATCACCGACGCACACCGCGAGACTCTCAACGCTCCCGATTGGCCGGAGAAGCGCGTGCGTGAACACCTGATGGCCTTGACCGACGACGACCTCGACAAGACACTGAACGAGCGGGAATTAGAAGCGCTGCGCATGGGGTATCGCGAACGCGTGACCGATATGGAACTCGAACACATACGGGAATTGCCAAAGGTGTTACCGGACCTGTTCGCGCAGGCAACACGCCGAGCACAGGAGGCCGGCTTCGACGGTGTCGAACTCCATTATGCCCACGCCTACACCATGGCATCGTTCCTTTCGGCAAGGAACACGCGCACCGATGGCTACGGCGGGTCACGGGAGGACCGAGCACGTCTGCCTCTGGAAGTATTTACCCGAGTTCGGGAAATGGTTGGCACCGACTATACGGTTGGATGCCGTCTTTTGAGTGATGACTGTATCGACGGCGGTAGCACTATCGAGGACGCCGGATATTTCGCGGTTGAATTTGCCCGCGCCGGCATGAATTTCCTGTCGCTGTCGCGCGGCGGTAAATTCGAAGACGCGAAGCAACCCCAAGTCGGCTGGTCGGTCTACCCCTATACCGGTCCTAGTGGTTACGAGTGCATGCCGGTTGTAATATCCGACGCATCCGGTCCGTTCGGTCGCAATGTAGAGCCCGGCCGAGCAATACGTGCGGCCGTACGCGCCGCCGGCTTCGAAACGCCAATAGTGGTCGTCGGCGGGATCTGCGGGTTTGAGCAAGCCGAATCGATTTTGCAAAGCGGCGGCGCTGATATTGTCGGCTCTGCGCGCCAAAGCATTGCCGATCCCGACTGGTTTCGAAAGACGCTGCTGGGCCGCGGTTCGGAAGTACGTACTTGTAAATTCACAAATTATTGCGAAGGACTGGATCAGAAACACAAGCAGGTCTCCTGCCAACTATGGGACCGCGAGGATCGTGACGAGCCAGGCGTGCAGCTCAGCATTGACGGCAGACGGCGTCTGACGGCACCTACATGGAACCCGTAGCCGTTTCCTGCTGGGTCTGCTGGTTTCGATACTGCGGACACTGTAGCCTAAATACAACATTTCGCGACTCCCGGAGTAGCGACTTAAAGTCACCGTGAAAGCAGCCGAAGACATCCCGCTAAGTGCGAATAAATATAGGAAAAATACCCTGTTGAACTTCGAGTCACGAAACCTGAGAATAGCCGTATTAATAACAAGGAAAACAACACTTAGTCCAGTATCGAAAAGGACTGTTCTATGGACGACACTGTTTCATCCGGCGCTTCTAACATCCCAATAGCGGATATCGAAAACGTAATTATCCGGTTCGCTGGCGACTCCGGAGACGGCATCCAGGTCACGGGCGCGATGTTCACCCACGACGCGGCAATACTAGGCAACGATATTTCTACCCAACCGGATTTTCCCGCGGAAATACGGGCGCCCGCCGGTACACTTGCAGGAGTCAGTAACTTCCAACTTAATTTCAGCGCCTACGACATTCATACGCCCGGTGATCGACCACAAGTATTGGTCGCGATGAATCCCGCTGCGTTAAAAGCCAACATCGGCGACGTTGAACCCGGTGGAACAATCATTCTGAATTCCGATGCTTTCGTTGCAAAGAATTTCAAGACAGCAAACTTAAGCGATGATCCACGAACCGACGGCACCTTGGAAGGTTTTTCTGTACATGAGGTTCCGGTCACTAGCCTCACTGTAAAAGCGGTCGAATCAACTGGCCTCACAAATCGTCAAGCAACACTTTGCAAGAACATGTTTACGCTGGGCGTCACGTGTTGGCTATATGATCGATCTTTAACGACGGTGCTTGAACGCATCGATGCAAAATTCAGCGTGAAGAATCCGGAAATTGCAGTGGCGAACAAACTCGCACTTCAGGCCGGCTATCATTTCGGTGAAACTGCTGAGTTCTTTTCAAGTCGATATCGAGTAAGCAAGGCCCCACTACCCGCCGGACGTTACCGTCGCATCAGTGGCAACCAGGCAGCAGCACTGGGCTTCGTCGCGGCATCCCAACTGAGTGACAGACCCTTATTTTACGGCTCCTATCCAATCACCCCCGCGAGCGATATCCTTCACGAGCTCGCCCGCTTGCGCCATTACGGGGTGAGAACCTTTCAAGCTGAAGATGAGATAGCGGCCATCGGTGCGGCTATCGGTGCAGCGTTTGGTGGTGCATTGGGACTGACCGGTACCAGCGGGCCCGGTGTTGCACTTAAGTCGGAATCGATTGGTCTGGCGGTCATGACGGAGTTGCCGGTGGTGATTGCTAATATTCAACGTGGCGGCCCGTCGACCGGCCTACCGACCAAAACTGAGCAAGCCGATCTACTCCAAGCGATGTATGGCCGTAACGGCGAATGTCCCGTTGCGATCGTCGCCCCGTCTACCCCCAGCGATTGCTTTGCAATGGCAATTGAAGCTGTTCGTATCGCCTTCAAGTACATGACGCCGGTTTTTTTCCTCTCCGATGGCTACCTCGCAAACGGCTCTGAGCCATGGCTCGTGCCAAATCTCGACGAACTGGATCGCATAGACGTGAGCTTCGCTGACGACGCAAGCGACTATCAGCCGTATCGCCGCGATCCCGAAACGCTCGCGCGTGAGTGGGCGATTCCGGGGACGCCGGGCCTTGAGCATCGGATCGGTGGTATTGAAAAAGAGGATATCACCGGCAATGTCAATTACGAGCCGGAGAATCATGAGCGCATGGTGAATCTACGTGCCGGAAAAATAGCCGGCATTGCCAAAGATATTCCTGAGCTCGAAGTCTTCGGCCCTGAGGAGGGTGAATTGCTGGTGATCGGTTGGGGCGGTACGGCCGGAGCGATCCACACTGCCGTCGAACGCGCTCAACGTCGCGGCGTTTCCGTGGCACGCGCCCACCTTCGTTATCTCAATCCCTTTCCGCGCAATATCGAAAAGGTCCTGCGCAGCTATAAACAAGTGCTGGTGCCAGAATTGAACCTCGGGCAACTACTAATGTTGTTGAGATCTCAATTTCTGGTCGATGCAATTGGTTTGAACAAGGTGCAGGCGCAACCTTTCCGTACTAGCGAGATCGAAGAGAAGATCGACGAGCTGGTGGGCAACAACGTGCATCAATTAAGCGCTTAACCGCGCAATTCCCTTCAATCGGGCCAATGGCCACAACTGAGTAAGGAAAACGATGAGCCAGGTGCAAACAGTAGCAATCCCGAAATACAGCCGTAAAGACTTCACTTCGGATCAAACAGTGCGTTGGTGTCCCGGCTGCGCGGATTACTCCATCCTCGCGCAGGTACAGCGCGTCATGCCGTCAATTTGCGAAGAGGTGAGTGTACTGCGGGAGAACATTGTTTTCATCTCCGGGATCGGATGTGCAGCGCGATTTCCGTACTATATGGACACCTATGGTTTCCATACAATTCATGGGCGCGCACCGACTTTCGCATCGGGACTGCGAGCGGTACGCGATGATTTGATGGTATGGGTGGTAACTGGTGACGGCGACGCGCTCAGCATCGGTGGCAACCATTTTATCCACTGCCTGCGACGCAATATCAATCTAAAAATTCTGTTATTCAACAATCAGATTTACGGCCTGACCAAAGGACAGTATTCGCCGACTTCCGAACTTGGCAAGCTAACCAAATCAAGCCCCATGGGATCGATTGAACAACCCATCAATCCACTGGTAACCGCATTGGCGGCAGAAGCCACCTTTGTGGCCCGATCCATTGCCACCGACTCGGTACATATGCAAGAAACACTGCTCCGCGCGGCGCAACACAAAGGCTCAGCGATAGTCGAGATCCTACAGAACTGCCCGGTATTCAACGACGGCTGCTTTGATTCGTTCTCGGAACGCAAGGTACGCAACGAAAAAATGTTGGAGCTCAAACACGGTGAACAGATGGCCTTTGGCGCCGACGACGAATACGGATTGACGGTATCTACTGAAGGCGGCGGTTTAAATATCCGCACGGTTAAGCGCGATCAGGTTGACAAAGCCGCGTTGCTCGTCCACGACGAACATTCCGATTCCGGCGCTCTGCCCTCGATGCTAGCCCGCCTAGAGACACCTGACTATCCGGTTCCTATAGGTGTTTTCCGGAGCGTCTCCCAACCCACCTATGAGGAAATGCTGAACGCACAGATCGTCGAGGCCAAGGGCAAGCACGGCAAAGCCGATCTACAGAAACTACTAAGCAGCGGCGGTGAAACCTGGGTAGTTCAATAGGGACACTGCCTAGTCGATATACTTATCTCGTTCCATCTGCTGATCTTCTATGTATTCTTTCCGAATCAGCGCAACACCTACGGCGACGCCACCGATGATTAGAAACGTAATACTCACTTTAAGGAACAGCCCGCCGGACAGAAAGTCGAACCACAATTGAAACAGTGCCAGCACTCCCCACACGCTGAGCAGTACACTCGAGATCGTCCCAGCGGTTTTCATGGGCGCTGCCGCCGCATAATCACGACATAAGCTTCACGCTTCCAAAACAGTAGCATGCGCCGCTGATCCTTTTCCATAGTCACCACATCCCAACCCTCCGCCGCATTCGCATTCAGGAATTCGGTAAACCGTAAGGGGTTTATTTTCGACTGGCCGAGTATCAAGGAGCCCAGCATCCCTTCCTGATACACGACTGCTTTATATTCCTGCATCTGGCCTCACTTGGACAGCTATCATACTTTCCTTCAATTCACGCGTGCATATTTCCTTGCCGGCGATTGCACTAGCGGTGCGAGCTCCGGGGCGGCAAACGACCGCGCACGACGCTCAGCCGGTACCGGCTGATACAGTGTAGTGCGTTGCAGCGGCGTCCGTCCGATCTCCAGAATCAGCGCCTCTATTGCTTCTGGTGAAAGCTCCTGACCGTGTTCACTACCGGCGGCCCGTGATATCGACTCGTTCATCTTCGTTCCGCCCAGATCGTTCGCCCCCGCATTCAAACACTGGCTCGCGCCTGCCAAGCCAAGCTTGGTCCAGGAAACCTGGATCCGCTTGATATGTGGATGCAGCGCTAGGCGTGCTACTGCATGCATCAATACAACCTCGCGAAACGTGGGGCCGCGCCGCGCTTTCCCTTTCAAATAGATCGGCGCCTCCATGTGCACGAACGGCAACGGTACAAGCTCGGTAAATCCGCCAGTACGTACTTGTAGGTCGCGTAAACGCAGCAGATGTCTGGCCCACGCTGTGTAGTCGTCAATATGACCGAACATTATAGTCGAGGTCGTTCTTAGCCCCAACGCGTGAGCATTTTCCATGACCTCCAACCATTGCTCGGAAGAGAGTTTATCGGGACATAGCTCGGCGCGTACTTCGTCGTCGAGGATCTCCGCCGCCGTCCCAGGTAACGTGCCGAGCCAGACATCGCGTAACTCCGTAAGGTAGTCGTTAAGCGACATCTCCAAGGTCGCCGCTCCTTGCCAAATCTCCAGTGGAGAGAAAGCATGCACATGCATATCCGGCAACGCTTGTTTGATTGCGCGCACGATGCTGAGATAAGTGTTACCGGTGTAATCCGGATGGATCCCACCCTGCAGACACACCTCGGTAGCACCTCGTTGCCAAGCCTCCTCAGCGCGACGGGTGATCTCCGCTAGCTCCAGATCATAGGGCTGTCCGCGGAGACTTTCGCTGTGCTTTCCCTTGGAGAAAGCGCAAAACTGGCAGCGGTACGAGCAAACGTTGGTGTAGTTGATATTCCGGTTAACCACGTAGCTGACTAGATCGCCGTTAGACTCCCTGCGCAGAGCGTCAGCCGCTTTGCACACCGCATCGAAATCGGGTCCGTGCGCGGCGAACAACCGCACCAACATTTGCTCGTCCGGTGCCCAGCCATCAAGTAGCCCGGTAAGCAAGCCCTCAATTTCGGGTCCGACGCGCACCGGCACACGGCCAACACCCACCATTTGCGGCACAGCACTTGGAGAACCCGATACCCACTCATCCGCGCGAGCATACCCCATCGTATCGATCGACCGGTTTACTACTGTCGCCAAACCCGGATCTAGCCAATGTCCTAGCTCCGCAACATAATCCGGATAAACAGCCAATCGAGGCACCAAGACTTTACCAGCGGCACGAGTACCGTTCTGCAACTGGATGAACGCCGGCCACGGCGCCTCGGGATTGACATGGTCGAGCGTCACGGGCGAGATGCCACCCCAATCATTGATTCCCGCGTTCAGGAGCAATGGATACTTATCAGGTGTCAAATTGGGCGGTGCCTGGATGTTCATACGCGCACCGAAAATCAAACGCGCTACCGTAATCGTCCATTGGAGATCGGCTAAACCAGGTTCATCAGCATTAACCATCTTGGTGCGCGGCTTAGCGCGGAAGTTTTGGATTATGATTTCCTGTAGGTGCCCGTGTTCACGATGCAACTCGCGCAAAGCCAGCAATGCATCGATCCGCTCGCGACGCGTTTCGCCTATACCGATCAAAATGCCGCTAGTGAACGGCACCTGTGCCTCCCCTGCAAGCCGGATGGTTTCCAAACGAACCCTGGGATGTTTATCAGGAGAACCAAAAT
>CAZBOQ010000200.1:0-14536 GCA_964493555.1 uncultured Gammaproteobacteria bacterium
TCGAGTCTGTAAGTGACGTTGCTTTAACAACTAGCGTCTGCATAGAGTCCTATTATAGCTTCGTGCCTCAAGCCCGAGGCGTGCCGAAGATGAGGAGTTTCCGTGTAAGCGAAGCGACCGACAATGTACAATTCAGGAGAATTGTACAAGCCGGAGTTAATCCTGCGGCGGTAATTTCGCGGAGACGCATCATGCTGCAAAAAGCCAATACCACTTCGGGTGCGGATCTGTTACTCGAGATCCTACGGAACTACGCCGTGGAGTACCTATTTTCATCACCCGGTACTGAGTGGGCACCACTTTGGGAAGCATTGGCAAAACAGAGGGGCAAGGGCATAGATGGTCCTGTCTACCTTGGTAGCCGTCATGAAGACATTGCTACCGGCATGGCCTTAGGCTACGCAAAGGCCACCAGTAAACTGGCAGTGTGCGCGGTTCATTCTACGGTGGGAACGTTGCATGCGAGCATGGGTATCCGTGCCGCTTATCAGCAACGTACTCCAATGCTCGTGTTGTCTGGAGAATCTTTAACCCTGGGTGAGGGTGGCCACGCGTGGGTAGGCGGCCAATGGGAGCGGTTCTTGACGGATTATGGTGGGCCGGCGCGGCTGGTTGAACCGTTCGTCAAATCGACTTTTTGTGTGAATAGCGATGTGCTATTGCCGGGTGCTATTCACCGCGCCTGCCGCATGGCGATGAACGCACCTGCTGGTCCAGTGTTTTTGTCGATCCCCTATGAATTTCTCGCAGCGCCGGCAATTTCTTCCGCGCCAGCCGCGACGGAAATGCCGGTGATGGCATTGGCCGATCCGGCCGCACTCCGTCAGGCAGCTGCGATACTCGCAACCAGTAAACGCCCCATGATTATTACGGAAAACCTCGGTCGCAATCCCAGGGCAGTTAGTGACCTTGTTGATCTTGCGGAAATGCTGGGAGCACCCGTCGTTGAGAGCATGCATCCAGAGCAGGTTAATTTCCCGCGACGGCATGATCTTCACGGTGGATTCAGTCCGCAACCGTTCTTGGAAAAATCAGACGTCGTGTTGTTACTCGATATGATCGGCTCGCCCTGGTATCCGGACACCGCCGGCAGACCGGCAAAGGCCACCATCATCACCATAGGCGAGGATCCTCTCCGTGAACGTATGCCCTACAACGCCATCGCGCCGGATTTGGTTATTTCTGGCCGTGCCGACGATGCATTGCAGCAACTCATATCTATGCTTAAAACAAAACTGCGCGGGCAGAAAAAAGCTATCGCTGGACGTAGTGCACGTATCGCACGCATCAATAAATCACGACGCACCAAATGGCATAAGGAGGCGCGGGCCACCGCCAAGAATAGTCCGATCGACATGCGTTGGTTTTGCCAGGAGTTGAATGCTGTGCTGCCTTCTAATGCGGTACTGGTCGACGAAACTATTATCAGTCGCACTTCGTTGCTCAATACCTTCGACGGTATGAAACCGGGCCATTTCATCGATGCATTAAGTGGCGGGCTGGGACTGGGGCTGGGCGCGGGTCTGGGCGTCAAAGTCGCTAACCCGGATAAACCCGTTATCACAATCGTCGGCGACGGTACATTCAACTACAACCCGCCTCTGGCAGCGCTGGGGTTTTGTCAGGAGTATGGCATGCCCATGTTAATCATCATCGCTAATAACAACCGTTATCGCAGTATGCAAATGGCGGTGGACAATAGTTACCCGAACGGTTGGGCAAAACGCACGGATACTTACTTCGGCGCGCAGATCTCACCCAGTGTCAATTACGCGGGTATGGCGGCACTAGTGGACGGTTACGGAGAAACGGTAGAGGACGTTGCCGAGATTCGGCCGGCTATCGTGCGAGCATTTAAGGCACTAGAAGCGGGCAAGCCGGTAATCCTCGATATCATCATTGACGACGAGATGAAGTTTTTAACTAGTGTTCATTGACAGTGTGATAAAGATCCTTGTCATTTCCGCAAAAGCGAAAATGATGGCGGCTTGCTCTGCTAGCAGCGGGCTTTTCTAGTCCTTCGCAGTTTCCAACATCGCCCGCAATACCCGTTCCCCGGTTGCCGGAACCGTCGTCACTCTTGCGCCGGTGGCATGCTTGATAGCATTGCAGATCGCTGGGGCAACCATGTTGATCGGGATCTCGCCGATCGCGCGGGCGCCGAAGGGGCCGGTTTCCTCTGGGTCCTCCAGAATGATCGGGTGGATTTCATACGGTACGTCCATCACACCCGGGACTTTGTAGTCCATCATGCTGGGGTTGATCAGACGTCCGTCGTCCCAGACCAGTTCCTCGGTGAGGGCGTAACCGAATCCCTGCACCAAGCCTCCGTGGATTTGGCCTTGGACGGAACCTGGATTAATTGCTCGGCCGAGATCGTGCGCGGACCAGGCTTCAACGATATCTACTTTCCCAGTAGCCTCGTCGACTTCTATTTCTACGACTAAAGCAGCGAAGGCGAATACACCAGCGGCCGCTGGGGTAAAGCCGACCGTGAGCGTGCGTTTGGGATCGAACGGTTCTGGTTGGTAGAGCCAGTTATAAGTGCCCATGATCGGACCGCCGCTCGCATAAAGCGCGCGACCCGCTACGGCAGCGAAAGGTAGTTGGGCGTCAGGGACGCCAGCAATACCGACCAGGCCGCCCGGACGGATTTCAAGATCTTCTTCGGCACATTCGAGCATTTCACTACCGTGTTTAAAGATCTGTTGCTTAACCAGTTCGCTGGAACGGGTTACCGCGTTGCCAACCGTATAGGTGGTGCGGCTCGCCGCGGTCAGATAGTTATATGGCGAAAAATCCGAATCAGGTTGTGCGTAGTTTATCTGCTCCAAAGGCACGCCCAGTACGCCGGCTGCGAGTTGGCACATGACGGTGTCGCCACCTTGGCCGATATCAATGGCACCAGTGTTGACCGTGATTGTACCGTCCTCGTTCAACTTGGTAGTCGCACCCGCGCTCAAAAGTGCAGAGATGTGGATTGCGGCTGCCATACCGACGCCGCGGCGTTTGCCCGGAACCTTTGATGGATTTGTGCGGCGGTTGTCCCAGTCCGACGCTACACGTGCGGCCTGGAGGCAACTTGTCAACGTGCCGTGATCAATGTTCTGGCCACCGAGGAACTTGTCGTTACTATGCAGCGCGTTCTTCATTCGCACATCGATGGGATCGAGCCCAAGACGTTCGGCGATTTCATCGATCTGGCTTTCGGCAGGGTAGTGTGCCTGTGGAGCTCCGAAACCCCGGAACGCGCCGGCTTTGACACGGTTGGTATACACACACCAAGCCTCCGCCTTGAGGTGAGGCAAATGGTACGGCCCGCCAATGAAACTCAACAGCGTGGCCGCGACAAACGGCCCTTCATCGGCGTACGCGCCGGTGTTGATATAGGCGCGTGCTTCGCGTGCAACCAGTGTGCCGTCCTTTTTTGCGCCCGTGCGCATATAGACGCGGCTGGGATGACGTGATTTGTTCATCATCATGTCGTCTTCACGCGAATAGGTCAGTTTGACTGGTGCTTTGGCAGCGATCGCTAGTGCAGCGGTGACTGGTTGATTGGTGACACCACCCTTTCCGCCGAAGCCGCCGCCGATCCTGGGTGCGATTACGCGTACTTTCGACATCGGCAGTCCAAGCAAGCGAGCGACCGATGTCTGAATAACGAAAATACCTTGGGTAGAACTCCAGATCGTTATTTTGCCGCTAATCACATCGGGGCTGACGATCGTTGAGCATGGTTCCATATACATGTGCTCTTGCGCCGGTGTTTCATATACACCCTCGACAATGACGTCGCAGGTTTCCCAGGCACCCTCCCTGTCACCTTCTTCGAAACTACCGTAAGAGGCGAGATTCGGGTTATCGACGGCCTCAACTGGGCCTACGTACTCGCTGCGTTGTTCGTGGATAGCTGGTGCGCCTTCCTCGAGTGCCTCCTCGGCGTCGAAAACTGCCGGTAATTCTTCGTAATCGACCTCAATGAGTTGCACCGCTTGTTTGGCGGTTTCGAGATCGACTGCCGCGACCGCTGCGACCGGTTCGCCTATGTAACGGACTTTACCGCGTGCCAGTATTGGCTCGTCGTTAACGCACATGCCATAAAGGTTTTGCGCGATGCTCTCTGTAGTAATGACCGCTTTGACGCCCGGCAGCGCTTCTGCCGCGCTGGTGTCACAGGAGATGATGCGTGCGTGTGCATAGTCGCTGCCGAGTATCGCAGCGTAGAGCATGCCCGGCAGTACCATGTCGTCTGTGTAAACGGAGTGGCCGGTAATCTTCTCGCGCGCCTCGAGTCGTGGTATCGACAGCCCTACCGAATCGCCGACCGGTTTGAGTTTCGCGCTCATGTCGTTGCTCCGTTGGCGGCTCGCCGTACCGCATCGATTACCTTTACGTAACCCGAGCAACGGCAAAGGTTGCTGCCCATGGCGTGGCGGATCTCTTCCATGGAGGGGTTTGAATTGCTGGTCAGAAGTGATTTAGCCGTGATCACCATTGCAGGCATACAGTATCCGCACTGAACCGCACCCTCATCAATAAATGCCTGTTGTACCGGGTCGAGTTGCTCTTCGTCACCTAATCCCTCGATAGTGATAATCTCCCGGTCCTGCATCGCGACCGCCAAGGATAGACAAGCGCGTAACGACTTACCGTCCACCAATACGCTACAGGTGCCGCAGACGCCCTGGTTACAACTGTTTTTTGCCCCGGTCAGTCGGAAATCTTCTCGCAATACCTGCAGCAGCGTTGTTTTTGGATCGATGTTAGCGGTTTGCAACTCACCGTTGATATTCAGATTTACTGCAATTGAGTCAGCCATTGATGTGTTCCTTTGCAATAATAATCGCGCGAGCTAGTAAGCGCGGGATCAGCATTTGCCGGTATTCCGAGGAGCCACGTACGTCGTCTACCGGATCCGCTGCGCCAGCGAGCATTTCCCCGGCAGCTGCAACATCGTCGATGGCAAGCTCGCTGCCGATCAGGCGGTCTTCGGCCGGCTCGACACGGATTGGTCTCGGCCCACAAGCCCCCACGGCAAAACGCGCGTAATCACAGCGGCCGTGATTGAGGCCTAACACCAGGGCCACCGAAACGGTGGCGTAGTCACCGTCAGCACGGCTAAATTTCAGATAGTGACCCCATGCGCTAGCCGGACCGAACGGAATGTTTACTGCAGTCACGAGCTCCCCGGGTGCCAACACCGTCTCCAGATAATCGACGAAAAAGTCATCCGCAGGTACTGATCGGAGCCCCTCGGCGCTGGCGATCTCGATACTTGCATTGGCGGCGGTAACCGCGCTCGGAAAGTCGGCGTTTGGATCGCCGTGCGAGAGGGCGCCACCGATCGTGCCGACATCGCGGATAGCATCGTGCGCGATCTGACTGGCTGCGCTTTTGACTACTGCCATGGCACCGGAGAGGCGGGAGTCGCCAGAAATCTCGTTATGAGTAGTCATCGCGCCGATGCGTAAGCCTCCGGTCGTTTCGGTGATACCGTGCAGCGAGGTGATGCGGCGCAACCCTACCAGCACTTCGGGGGTAACCAGATCGGCATTCATCATTGCGACCAGGGTCGCGCCTCCGGCAAGAGCACGTGCATCATCCTCGGAGCTGAGTATCGCTAAGGCTTCATCTAACGTCCTTGGTTCGAGGTATCTCATTGTTCGATCAGGTTTCCGGTTCCATATGATTCCTGCAGGGGGAATTCCTCCGCAGGTATGCAGTGAATCTGCTCATCCCACTCGTGATATTTCTCGCGATTCAGTTTGTAGATCTTCGTATCGCTCTTCCATGGCCTAGTGTAGACCACTGGATCGACGAGTATCATATTCAGCTCCAGAGTATCGGCATCCACGCGGCGATAGCGCTCAACCAGGTGCATTTCCTCAGAGTGTGGGTTGCCGTATTTGTCAAGCCAGGTGCGATCGTCAAATCCTACGGATTCGACAACTAGCGTGGCGCCTTCGAAGTGGCCGACCGAATGGCCAGTCCATTTTGGAAAAGTATCTTCGGCAGCGGGGAGTTTACGCCCGTCCATCCAGATCTCCCGCCACTCATGCCGGTACTCGAAAAACTGAAAGATACGATCCTCCATTTGAACAATTTCAAAGGTCGCGTGGGGAACGATTATCTCAGCGTTTAGATTTCGTGGAATGCCGGTCGGCTCGCAGCGGCCGAAGGGATCATCTCTTGCAAACGTCTCGCGGTTCGGTCCGTAGCCCGGTTTGTTTGCAAGGTAGATGGCCTTGCCGGCTTCGGTGAAGGGTGGGTCTTGCACGGGGCCTTGATCAGGGATCGGGACGTTGACGGGGCTTCGACTCGACCCGGGAATGTTGCTGTAGGTCACAACCGCCGATTTTCTATCCCAGTCGCCCGCAAAATCCCGGGGATTGAACTTAACTGCATCTTGCCCAGCGTGCGCCGTGAAAAACAAACTCTGCCATACGACGAATAACAGGCAGATGCAGTTGTTGGTAGGCTGTCGGATCTGTGTAGACATGGTCATTTTATTTCAGACCTTACGTCCAGTTCCTTTTCCAATACAGGCGGCGCGATCGCCACGGCCTTACCGTTCACTTTTAGTCGAACCAGGGCACCGACTGTCGCTTTCTGTTTGTGAGGGATATAGGTAACCGTGAGTTCATCGCCCGGTTTGATCGTTTTTCTGTTCCAGCCCAGCTTCCGAAGCACCGTTGGCGTCCAGCGGATCGACATCATATATTCCTCCACTTTGCCCCACTCGTCAGCGATCTCCAGGTAAATAGAAACATGCGGGAAGGTGAATCCTAACTTGGTAGCAATGCCAGTGACGGGACCGACCCGGCTATCCATGATCCAATAGGAAGCACCGCCGTGATGGGCGAACACCTGAACACCGAACAGTATCAGAACGAAAAAAAAACAAATACATACACCTGACCATCTCTTCATCGACTGATTACCTCATATAGGGAGGGCGATTCTGTCACGGAGAAAACTTGTGGTAAATGGCTGTGTATTAGTCGATCTACGAAGGTCATAACCTTTATAACAATAGAGGTATTTCGGAATGAAGTGGGTGGGTTCCCATCCACGTACCTAGTTTTTCGATTTTTCATATTCCTTTGCAGCCGGAATTCCTTACATACCATGGTTAGTCATGTCTCCAATGATGTGTGCTCGCTCACCCAGCGGGCGATTGCACAGAGGTGTGCTTCGTCGTGACGCGCGGCGATTAGCTGGATCCCAACAGGTAAACCATTCGGGCCGGAGAATGTCGGTAGTGTGATGCTTGGTAAATGTAATAGCGTCCACAGTTCTTGCAGGCGCGGATCACCGGCATCCTCGAAGCCTCGCGGTGCCTCGCCGGGCGCGGTAGGTGTCAGTAGCGCGTCAATATCGCTGAAACGTTCTGCGACTTCGAGTCTGCTTTTTTCAACCAAACGTTGGGCGGCTATGTAACGTTCACCGGATATCCCAAACCCCCGCTCGCAAGTCTTAATAAGTTGTTCACTCAGCTGATCTTTAGATTCGAACCATTCATGGGCGAGGGCGCGGGCGCGTTCGTATGAATTGATAATCATACGTTCTTCGGTCAGTTTTTTCCCGTCGCCCGGTAACGTTTTTTCATTCACCTCGCCGCCCGCGCTGGTAACGATCTTTATAGTCTGCTCGATCGCAGCAATGGTTTCCGGTGCGACCGTGTCCCAGAGATGGGTACGACAAACCCCGATGCGTGGTACCTGTGACGGAAGTGAGCCAAGCGCGGCTGTTGCGTCAGTAAGGACCGAGTGAACCAGCTCGATGTCATCTATTTCGCGGGCAATTAGTCCGATCGTATCGAGGCTCTCGGCGGCAGGTTTCACGCCAACCCGGTTGTAGCTGCCGAAGCTGGGTTTGAAGCCAACGACGCCACAGAACGCCGCTGGGCGTAGTACCGAACCACCGGTTTGCGTGCCAATGGCCATTGGCACCATGTGATCCGCAACTGCGGCGGCGGAACCGCTTGAGGAGCCGCCGGGTGTGTGCTCGATATTGTGGGGGTTGCGTGTTTTAGTAGGCGCAGTACCGGCAAACTCCGCTGTAACGGTCTTGCCGAGTATTAGTGCGCCTGCGCTGCGCAGCTGCGCAACGCAGGCGGCGTCGTTTCGCGGTTGATATCCGGTGTAAAGCGGCGAGCCCATTTGGGTGGGAAGATCAACCGTGTCGATGACATCTTTTACGCCGATGGGTATGCCGTGTAACGGGCCCCGCAGTTTCGCGCGGTCGAGCGCGCGCGCTTGGGTGAGGACTGCGTCAGAATCGATCGTTTCCCATGCGTGAACGACAGGGTTACGCCTAGCAATGCGTGCCAGACAGGCGCGTGCAACCTGTTCGACGCTCAATTCGCCCGTCGCTGTGCCTCGTACGATTTCCAGAGCGGTGAGTTGGTGTAGGTTCTCTGTTTGCATGGTTGCAGGTTTGATGGCACGGCTTTCCGGGTTACGCTGAGTTTCATCCAGAATACGGGCCTTAGTGGAGTTCGCGGTTGGAGGTCTAGCTTACTTTCCAGGGGATTCGTTCGCCGCCGCGATAGACCAGGGCATGGTCCGTTTCGTTGACCGGGACTTCGATGGGTGCGGTCCATGGGGCTCGCGTCAGAGTGATCGTCTCTTCATTAGCCGGCAGTCCATAGTGGCGTGGTCCATTGAGTGAAGCGAACGCTTCAAGCTTGTCTAGTGCGTTATCTTCATCGAAAACCTGGGTGTATGTTTCGATCGCTACAGGAGAGTTGAAGAGTCCGGGGATCCCCACGAGGTCGAGCTTCTTCTCGACCGGGTGGGGCGCTGAATCCGTACCGAGGAAAAAGCAGTCATCGCCGGATGTGGCGGCTTCGCGCAAGGCTAGCCGATCCTCCTCGCGTTTGATCACCGGGCAGCAGTACATATATGGCCGCAACCCTGCGCCTAGCCAGTCCGTGCGGTTCAGTTGCAGGTGATAGGGCGTAATACTGCCCGCTACTTGTGGCTTAGCTGTGCGCACATAGTCGACAGCCACCTTTGACGACAGGTGTTCCAGGGTGAATTTGAGTTCTGGAAATGCCTTCGTCATTGGTTCTAAACGACGCTCTATGAAAACTGCTTCTCGGTCGAACACATCGACGCCTTCGACGACTTCTTCGCCGTGGATCATGAAAGGCATACCAATGCGCTGCATGCGTTCCAGCACCGACGTGATTTTGTTGAAATCGCTAACACCAGCTGCCGAGTTGGTGGTCGCATTCGCAGGGTAGAGTTTCATCCCGGTGAAAACGCCTTCTTCGAAACCGCGTTCGACATCATCAGGATCCGTATTGTCGGTCAGATAACACATCATCAGTGGTTCGAAGTTCGAACCCGGTGGTCGCGCCGCCCTGATTCGTTCGCGGTAACCGACGGCATCGTCGGTAGTACGTACCGGCGGTACAAGATTCGGCATCATAATGGCGCGTCCGAAATGATTGGCGGTGTAGGGCAGGACGGCTTGTAACATTTCGCCGTCGCGGACGTGCAGGTGCCAATCATCGGGTCTGCGAATGGTGATAGTGTCTGTAGTCATTGTTCAGGCATGGTCAATGCGTTTGGGTTATTACTAATCGTTCGGTAACGCTACGATTGCGGATCGATTCCAACGCTTGGCCAACCTCAGAAAGTGGCATGCTGGTAGCGGGTCTCGGTTTGATTCTACCCGTCTGGTAGAAAGCAAACACCTCGTTGAAGCATTCAGCAACCTCTTTTACGGCGCGTTTGCGATAGTCACTGATCTGCAAACCACTCACTTCGATATTCTTCAGCAGCAGATAATTGGTTCTGATGTTTGGTATCCGTCCGGCGGCGAAGCCAATGACTACCATGCGCCCACGCCAGGCCAGAGCACGCAACGCAGCATCGAATATATCACCACCTAATGGGTCGAGAATGATATCGGCACCCCCACCGTTGGTAACAGCGTTCACTTGGTCACGTAGTGCGTCGCGCAAATTTTCCGCACTGAGATCGATGATGGCATCGGCATCGGGGACTAGCGCACTTTTTTCAGGCGTCGAGATCCCCGCGAGTACGGTCGCCTGCATGGCCTTGGCAAGCTGTATTGCAGCCTGGCCAACGCCGCCGGAGGCGCCCAAGACCAAAACGACTTCTCCGGGCATGATCCGTCCCCGCTCGTGCAGCGCCATCCAGGCTGTGTCGTAAACCACAGCCATGGATGCGGCTTCGACAAAAGACATGTCGTTAGGCAGCTGGTAGCACTGGTCAGCCGCCACAGTGACGTATTGTGCGTAACCACCTTGCTCCGCCATTGCTAACACCCGATCACCGACTTGTAGGTCGGTTACGTCGCTGCCGAGTGCGAACACGGTGCCAGCAGGACCTTTGCCGGGAATGAACGGCAGCGTCGGTCTGAATTGATATTCACCGGCGATGATCAGGAGATCGACGAAGTTGGCTGCAGTAGCGTGGACTTGGACGAGCACCTCGCCGGCCTTCGGTGTCGGTCGCGCAATCGCTTTGAGCGCGATGTTCGCCGGCGTTCCGAACACGTCGACCACACCCGCCTGCATCCTTTCATTCACGCCGAAGTGGGCCTTCTTACCGGGTGCGGCTTTATCGAGCCGGAGGCTATCGATCCCAACAGCACTCGCTTTAGTATTTTGCCGCTTGCGGTCACGGGTATTTCGTCCACGGCGATAAAATACTCCGGTAGGTCGTATTTCGACAGACCTTGCGTTTCAAGGTGGATGAGAATCTCCTCCGCACCTGCGGTCGAACCAGCGTGCAGTTTTACCACCAGACAAACCTTTTCGCCCAGCCGTTGGTCAGAGATCGCGATTGCGGCAGCGCGCTCTATCGCGTCGTGCTGCATGGCTAGGGCTTCGAGCCGCGCCGGATAGATGTTGTGGCCACCGCGGATGATGACGTCTTTCTTGCGACCGGTAATTGTAAGGTAGCCATTTTTATCGAGGCGTCCGAGATCCCCGGTCATAAACCATCCCGCAGCATTGTAGGCTTCGGCATTTGCGGTGTCGTCGTCGAAATAGCCCAACATGAGACTCGCGCCACGGCCGCCGATCTCACCTATTTTGCCTGCGGGTACTTTGAGATCACGGTCTTCGCTTGCGAAGATCTTCACCTGGTAGCCGGCACAGGCACGCCCCGACGTTTCCGTAATTAGTCGTGCGTCGTCATCCGGTAGCGTGTAGTGATGAGAGCAACCCTCGGTCATACCGTATCCGCTCTGGGGAGTAATGCCGTGATCCAGGAGTCGGGACACCACATGCGTGGGTACCGCGGCGCCTGAGATCCTGAAGCCGGTGATCCGGCTGAGCTCCACACCATCACCTCTTTCGATTTCGCCTAATAGATCGAGCGCATGTGTCGGGACGCCGAAAATAAACGTTGCATCGGTTTCGGTCAGTGCGGCGAGTAGGCTCGCGGTTTTAGGGGTATGAATTACAAGTTCCGCACCGACGGCGATTGCAGAAATCAAAGCGCCAAAACCGAGGTTGTGACTCAGTGGACTGATGCTGTAAAGCACTGAACTCGAGTCGAAGTGCCAATCGGCGGCAATCGTACGCGCGTTTGCCAACAATGTGTTGTGGCTATGCATAACGCATTTCGGCAAACCGCTAGTGCCAGAGGTGAAAGCGATATACATGATTGTATCGGGATCATCACGGGGCGTGTGGTTATGGTGTCTGTTTGTGGCGCCGAAATCAGTTGATGGTGTATCAGGTTCCAGGCGGTATATTTTGTGCAACGTTGTCGGTGCCTCGAGGTCATTTGCGAATGTCGCCGAAGTTGCATCGGCACCGTATCCTCGTTCGACGATTAACACTTTTGCGCCGGTGCGAGCGAGTAGTGCAGCCACCTCGGCGCCGGTGTGATTGCGATGGAGCGACGGGCAACAGACGTAACCGTTACGTGCACACGCGAGTATCGCGATGGCGGTCTCGACCCTACTAGATAACCAGATGCCGATCCGGTCTCCGCATTGCACGCCGCTTGCGGCCAGATCGCCGGCGAGATGATCGGCGGCATCGACAAATTGTCGGTAGCTTAACCGCTGGCGTGAATCGCGAACCGCGTATGACGAAGGTGCGCGACTGGCGTTCTTGGATGCAAGGGAATAGATCGTGTCATCCCGCCAGAACCCATCCGCATAATGCTGTTCTCGCCGTGCTTCCCAGCGCGGCAGGTTTGCCGCGTCGATCATGTGAGCACGTCGGTCTATGACGGAGCCTGACTCAACGTCTGAGCCGCACTGGTGCCCGCGATTTTTCCGAACACCGCACCTGAGGTTAGACCAGTACCACCCGGATAATTGCCGTAAAACAGGCCGCCGACCAGTTCGCCGCAAGCGTACAGTCCTGGGATCACGTGTTTGTCCACATCCAACACTTGGGCATCGGGTGTTATTCGTAAACCACCGAAGGTGAAAGTAATGCCGCAGGTGACCGCGTACGCCTCGAAAGGCGGTTCATCGATAGCGTTGGCCCAATTCGTTTTAGCTGGCGTAATACCCTCTGTGCAGCGGCCGTCCTTTATGGTCGGGTTGAAGGTGATGTCTTTACGCACGGCGGCGTTAAATGCCTTAATCGTTTCCAACGCCTGGGTGGGATCGACGTCATCGAGTTTTGTGACCAGATTTTCCAACGAATCTGCCGTCACTTTGGTTACCTGACGTATCCGGTATTCATCTCGCAAAAGATTAAGCACTTTGGCGTCGAAGATTTGCCAACAGAACTGTCCCGGTTGATTCAAAACTGCGCGACCGTATTTGGCGTAAGTGTAGTTTCGAAAATCCGCGCCTTCGTCGACAAAGCGCATACCTTCTCCATTCAGCATGATGCCGAAGGGGTAGCTGTGTTTCTGGAAGTTGTCGCCGACCGCGAGATCGCCAAACTCAGGCGCATTGCGTTCCCAACCGACCGCATGGCAACCTGACCAGTTCCCGCAAGAGTCCGCCCCTATGTCAAGTGCCATCTGGATCCCATCGCCAGTATTGAATCGCGTGCCTCTCACTTTTGCCAGATCCCAGCCGGGACCGAGGTAGCGGGTGCGCCATTCGGCGTTTGCTTCGAAACCACCGCTAGCGAGGACGACCGTCGCACTCTTGATTTCAAAGCTCGTTCCGTTCTGGCGCACTTTGACGCCTTCAACACCGGTGTCCGAGGTGATTAGCGAAAGCGCCCGGCAGCCGTAACGCAGTTCGATGCCGTTGCGCTCGGCTGAATTTGTTAAGGACTCGATGAGCCCGGGACCACCACCGGCAGCTTCCACGGTCAAACCACCCCAGAATTTGAATCGACCGTCTACTTTGAACGCCTGGCGGCCATACATTGGCATGAATCTCACGCCTTTTGACCTCATCCACAACATGGTGGCACGGCTTTCGCGCACGAGAATCTCAACGAGATCGGGATCTGCGCGATATTCGGTCATTCTGCCCATGTCGTCGAAAAACTGGGACTCCGTGTATTCGTCGAAATCGGTATTGGCGAGTTCTTCCTTGGAGAGATCCGGCATCAGTTTCTTGAGATCAGATATCCCATCGTAAACGAAGCGCATCGCGCCAGCAGTGAACCGGGAGTTGCCGCCGGCTTCTTCTTCAGGAGCCCGTTCAAGCATCATTACTGAAGCGCCCTGTTCGCGAGCGGCAAGCGCCGCGCAAAAAGCGGCGTTGCCACCACCTATTACAATTACATCCGCCGCTAGCGGTTTATTCATCGATCGTTTTGCCTGAGTTTTGAGGGGCGAATGATATCCTACGAGCTGAAAGATTTCTGTGGTCCCGACGTTGGTGTGAGACTTGCTCTAGTCGGGCCGGTCGTTTTGGAAGATGCTTATTTGACGTAAACTTGTCCGATAGGGTCGACAAAGGTGTGGCGGAGGTGGTGATGAGTTCCAGAAGCGAAGAGGTTTACGAGGATCAAGGTTTTGGTCAGCACCTGGAGATTGTGCAGCCACTCGCGTTGCTGATCGTCGATTTTCAGAACGGCTTTGTCGATCCAGCAGTGTTCGGCGGAGGTAATGCTGCGGCCGCAGCTGAGAAAACAGAGGAGCTGTTGGCATTAGCGCGCCGACAGAGCTGGCCGATTGCCTATACACGGGGCGTCTATGCAGACGACGGTTCGGATGCCAATGTATTTACCGAAAAGATCCCCAGTAGCAAGGCGCTCACCGAAAACGCGATAGAGAGTCAGATCGTCGCTACCCTGGCACCGCTCGATGGTGAGCTAGTGGTGCGCAAACACTTTCCATCTGCATTTTTCGGTACTACGTTAGCCTCGTGGTTCGCTATGCGCGGTGTTAAGACAGTGGTTATCGCTGGTGCTACCACCAGCGGGTGTATTCGGGCGAGTGCCGTCGACGCCATGTGTCACGGCTTTAAACCGTTGGTTGTTGAGGATTGTGTCGGAGATCGTTCGATTGCTCAGCACGAAGCCAATTTGTTCGATATGAGGATGAAATACGCTGAGGTTTTGAGCCTCGAACAAGTCAAATCGCTGGATGCAGTTGGGGATACATAATTTTTGGAAGTG
>CAZBOQ010000201.1:0-12256 GCA_964493555.1 uncultured Gammaproteobacteria bacterium
AGCCATGGCCATGTGGCGCTGGAGGATTACAACTCAATCATGGAAGTCACCGCGATTACCCACCGGCATAATCCGATCTTTCAGGCCATGCTAACCGGCGAACCGACCACAGAGAACCATGTACTAAAAATGATCCCAGCCGAAGCATCCTGCTATGCACTCCTTAAACAGCGCTTCCCCAGCGTCGAGCGCGTGCACTTCCACGGTGCTGGCGGCGTCGGACTGTTGGCTATCGTCGCCATGAAACCTCAGGTTAAAAACGAGGCCCGTAGCGTCATGACTACAATGCTCGGCGCCCAGGGCACCAAAGTTGTTATCGTCGTCGACACGGATGTAGACATTTTCGATATGGATAAAGTCATGTGGGCGGTGTGCACCCGCTCGCAGCCCGATCGCGATCTCATCACGCTGTCAAACATGATGGGCTGGCAACTGGATCCCTCGGCGCCCGAACGCGGAACCTATTCAGTCATGGGGATCGATGCGACCAAGCCCGTCGGAGAGGATTTCAGTATTGTCACCAAGGTACCGGGGGTTGACGATGTGCCCGATTTTTAGATCCTCGTGCTAATCGCCTATCAGAGGGAGCTGGAATTATCCGACCCGTCAAATGCTAAGGGGAACGATTTGCTCTCCCGAACGGAAGGGGATCCGATCAAGGGTCGTTCCCCACAGAGATCTATAGCAATTCAACCTGTTGTAGATTGTTATCAATGGAATTGTTTACAATTTTTACATGACTAGCGCGAGCGTAGGCAAGTGAAATTCGGCCGGGTAATGGTAGATGAGGCGGAGGGCACGATCCTAGCGCACTCGATAAAGTTGAGGGGTGTCAATTTCAAAAAGGGAAGGCTCCTCACCAACTCCGACGTCGCGCTCCTTAAACAAGCAGACTGCGAGGACCTCGTAGTAGCTCGTCTTGGCCCGAACGATCTCAGCGAAGACGAAGCAGCGCGACGCATTGCCACGATCTTTTGTGGTAACAACATTACTAGCAGCGAGCCTTTTGCCGGACGTTGTAATTTGTATGCTGAAACCGCTGGCCTCCTCGATTATCAACGTACACGTGTCGATGGAGTAAATCTCGTCGACGAGGCGATCACCATCGCAACGTTGCCAGTAAACGAATTGGTCGCACCACATCAAATGCTGGCGACCGTGAAAATCATTCCCTACGGGGTAGACCAGACGGTCCTCGAGGCGGTTGAGAAGCTCCATCTAGGAAATGCGCCCTTGTTGCGTGTCGCCGAACTCAAACCCCGAACCGTCGGTCTGGTGCAAAGCACTTTACCAGGAATGCGCGACAGCGTTCTCGATAAAACAGTTGCAACGCTGCAAGCTCGACTCGATCGGTTGGGTTCGCGACTGCTCACCGAACGCCGCTGCGACCATCATGAGGAAGAAATTGCCGAAGCATTACAGGCACTGAACGATGCAGGCTGCGATTTACTATTGATCGCGGGAGCGTCGGCCACCGCGGACCGGCGCGATGTTGTGCCGCTGGGAATTGAACTGGCGGGTGGCCAGATCCTACATGTCGGTATGCCGGTAGAACCGGGTAATCTTTTGTTATTAGGAGAGTTCAGCAACGGACAGCCCATCGTGTGCCTGCCCGGTTGTGCACGTTCGCCGGTATTGAACGGATTCGACTGGGTCCTAGAAAGGCTGGTTGCCGGGATCCCGGTCGGTCGCGAAGACATCATGCGCATGGGCGCTGGTGGCTTGATCAAAGGAACAGTAGCCGGCGGCACCAAAAGACCCGGGCGCGAGCGTGCTAACAGTGCCAGAACGCTTCGGGTTCCAAAGGTCGGCGCAGTCGTATTGGGCGCTGGCTTATCCGAACGAATGGGCGATACCAATAAACTGCTGGCGCCGATCGACGGTCAGCCGATGATTGCGCGAGTCGTCGAGCAAGTTACATTGTCACGGGCCGATCCAATCGTAGTAGTAACTGGACACGAAGCGGAGAACATCAGGGCGACGCTGCGCGAATACGACGTTGTGTTCGTTGACAACCCCGACTATGCCGAAGGCCTAAGTTCTTCGCTACGCGCCGGCATAGCGGCCCTTCCAGAGTACGTCGAAGGCGTTTGTGTTTGCCTAGGCGATATGCCGTGGATCACTAGTGCGGATGTGGACACCTTGCTCGCCGCATTCGAGCCAGCTGATGGACGCGCAATTTGTATCGCTACCTACACCGGACGCCGCGGTAACCCAGTATTGTGGGCCAGCCAATATTTCCCGGAAATGCTCAAACTAGGGGGTGATACTGGCGCACGGGAGTTATTGAAAGCTCATTCGGAGGTGGTTTGCGAAGTCCAGATCAGTCATGACGGCATTTTGAAGGACATTGACCTACCGGAAACGCTTACGCAATATGCCACCGCCAACTCGTAACAATACCTAAAACAAGGATCAACACATGCGTGGAGCCGTACAGCCGTTTAGCAACATCGCTGACGTAACGGATAAATTTGCCACCCAGGGCTACCTAACCGACCGTTTACTCTCAACCACCGTATATCTGGCCGCGACCCTGGGTAAGCCGATATTCCTGGAAGGAGAACCGGGCGTCGGTAAAACCGAACTTGCCAAGGTGATGGCCGCGGTGCTCGATACCGAACTCATACGCCTGCAGTGCTACGAGGGCTTAGACACCAATACCGCACTTTATGAATGGAACTATCCCCGACAAATGCTGGAAGTACGCCTTGAGGAAGCGCGCGGAATGGCCGGTGATGAGATCGGTGCGAACATATTCAGCGAAGCGTTTCTGCTCCGGCGACCACTGTTGCGCGCTATCGACGATCACGCCAACAAGCCACCAGTACTGTTGATCGACGAAGTCGACCGGTCAGACGAAGAGTTTGAAGCATTTCTGCTCGAAGTATTATCGGACTTCCAGGTCACCATTCCCGAAATTGGTACCTTGCGCGCGAAACAGCCGCCATTCGTTATCCTCACCTCAAATCGCACGCGCGAGTTGCATGACGCGTTAAAACGCCGCTGCCTTTACCACTGGATCTCCTACCCTGATTTTGCGAAAGAAATCGACATCGTCAACGTCAAAGTCGTCGGTATACAGAAGCGGCTAGCTCGGCAGGTATGCGGTTTCATGCAACTGATGCGGGAACAGGAATTTTACAAGCGCCCCGGTATAGCCGAAACCATCGACTGGGCGTGCGCTCTGATGTCGCTGGAAATCGACGAGTTAGACACCGACACCATTACCACCACCATCGGTTGCATTCTCAAGTACAAAGGTGATGTGGACAAACTTTTCGACATGGATCTCGAAGCTTTCCTACATCAAATCGCCACAGCCGCCGACCGCGATACACCCACAGCCGCCTAATCCCATCGACGATTAAGTGCATGCAAGTCGGCACCGCCGCAACACCCACCTTACCGCGCGATGCAAAGCGCGAACCGATGCTGCATCGCCTCATTCGCTTCGAGCGCGCGTTGCATGCCGCCGGCGTCGCTGCCAATCCGACCAAGCTCATCGATTTGTGCCGGAGCTTCGAATTCATAGATGTATCAAACCGCATGGACTTCTACGCGGCTGCTCGTACCATCTTCGTCTCTCGCTATGACGACCTCCTTATCTTCGACCGGATTTTCTTCGAATTCTGGACATTAGTGGAACGCACGCCGAACACCGACTTCGGGACTGGTGAGGAAGAGAGCTCGGATAAAGAGGAAGGAATAGAGCGTGAACAATCACAGCAGAAAGCAGGTGAAGAAGCCGAAGAGGAAGCCGCCGAAGACGAAGAACCGACCCAGACGGGTTATAGCGCGGACGAGGTTTTAGTCAGCAAAAATCTCGGCCAGATGTCCAGCGAGGAAATAGAACGCGCACGTGACATTATGGCTGAGTTAATATCCATACTCGCAACAGTACGCAGCCGACGTAGCGCAGCCACATCTAAGGGATCGCGTCTCGATCTACGCCGTATCCTCCGAAAAAACCTACTCTACGCGCAGGACGGTACTGAGTTGGTCTACCGTCGCCGCAAGATCAAGAAGCTCAAACTCATGTTGCTCTGCGATGTAAGTGGATCGATGGAACGTTATTCAAATTTTCTCATTCAATTCATTTACGCGCTGCGCCGCGAGCTTCCGGCGGTCGATGTCGGCGTCTTCGCCACCCGCATGACCGTTATCACAGATCTACTCGATGATAAGAATGTTGAAGCGTCTCTTCAACGCGTCTCCAAAACAGCGCGCGACTGGGGCGGTGGGACCGACATCGGCACCTGTCTGCAGGAATTCAACGAACGCTATGCGCGGGAGATGTTACGCACCAAAACCGTCATGGTGATCTTAAGTGACGGCTGGGACCGCGGAGACGCGAGCCAGATGCGCCGTGAACTGGAACATATTTATCGCCGGGTGCACAAATTAATCTGGTTAAACCCGCTGCTGGGCACCACCGGCTACGAACCTTTATGTCGCGGCATCCGAACGGCGCTACCGTATATGGATTATTTTTTGCCCGCGCACAACTTGGAAAGCCTCGCGCAACTGGCGAAAACTTTGCGCGCAGTTTGGCATTGATGCTAGACGTACAGCCGTTCACGCTAGCGTGCTACCCGAAGAAAGGAGGGAAAAGATTCTAGCGTTGATTCAAAACGGATCCGCCCTCTCACTCTGGGACAGGGCGAGATGAAGAACTCGTGTTTCACTAGACCATTCTCACCCGCACCGCGCCACCAACAAACACCACGCAAACAAAAGCCATCACGATAACAAACCCGTCCGGATCGTAGAGATCCATCGCAACCCCCGTTACTGCTGGCCCGATCAACGAGGCCACACCCCACAGCGCACCCACGCCGGCGCTGGCGGTTGCCAATTCTGAACCACGGAAACGCTGACCGATCAGCGTCAAACTTACCGTGTTGATGCCGTTGACGAACCCCCCCCATAGGAACAGCAAGATAGCCAACAGCCATAAATTGCCGGTAACAAATGGTAGCGCGGCAACGCTGAAACCTGCGGACGCCACACACCAGATCAGTAGCTGGTCCCGATCGACGCGATCCGCCAGGTATCCGATCGGGATCTGCAGAAAAACACGACCGAAACCGAATGCCGACAACATCACGATCGCAACCGTCTCGCTAAGCCCACTGCGCACACCGAAAACTGACAGTAAGTTGAAACTCGTGTATTCAATAAAAGCGAACACAAAAACCCCGGCGGCAATCAATGGTACCGAGTAAACGAAAGATACGATGCTGAAGCCGTCTTCCTCGTGTGAGCGCAAGTCGACTACCGTAGTCGCCCAGATCAACGGTAACAGCTCCACCAGAACGAATAACGCGCCGAACACGAACTGTAATGAACCGTGAATGCCGATACGGGCGAGTACCAACGGCCCGAGCGCCATACACGCAGCAAGGATTGCAGTATAGGTTGCAATTATTCTTCCGCGAGCGTGCTCTGGTGCAAGTGTGTTGATCCAGGTTTCGCTGCAAATAAAGAGCGCCGCGGTGGATGCGCCCATCAAAAGCCGGATTAGGAACCAAGAGTACAAGTGATCGAAAAGCCACAAAGCCAAAAACAGAAGGCTCTCAATCAAGAGACAGGCTATAAGCAGGCGCCGAATACCGATGTGTCTCGCAAGACTTGGAACAAACGGTGATGCAATCAAGGTTCCAAATGCCGGCATCGCCGCATTGAATCCTATCAAGCTCCGTCCGACCCCACGCGATTCGAGTATCAGGGACAACAACGGGCTGGCCAGCCCACCGATCATCGCGAATGCAGAGATGCAGCCGACGACTGCAACAAGCGTGCTGACATTCCCACCGAGCACAGTTCAGTCTCCTTAGACGGCGGGTGTTTCTGTAACTTTCTCCCAATCAGGGTATTTGCCGAGAAATCCGGTTAACGCTACTGCAAGAAGATTGATCCCCACGCAAATGGTCAAAATGCTGACATACGATCCGGTAACCTCGAAGGCTTTCCCAAACACCCAAGGTCCAAGCGCAGTACCCAGCAGAATCGCCGAGAACAGCAAACCGTAAACCATACCAAACGAGCGCAAACCGAAATATCGCCCTGCCAGATAAGCAAGTAGATCGACTTCGGCACCAAGGCTCAATCCGATCAGAATTGCACCGACGAACGCCCAAGTATCCACCGCACCCATCGCAAAAACACCTATCCCTAACGCCGAAAGAAAGAAGAACACCATCGCTATCCGTGGAGCAAAGAAGCGATCAATCAAATAACCGATACAAATGCGGCTTAAAAAAACGGTAAGACCCTCGGTCGCAGCAACCGCTGCGGCTGCACCGGGCGTCATACCACGGTCGGACAGCATTGGTACGATGTGCGTCAGCATGCCATTCAGTACAAATGAAAGCACCACAAAAATACCCGAAAGTAGCCAAAACTCGCGATGGCGAAATATTTCGCTACCAGTCAGCCCGACGTCCTTCCTGGTCGCTCGCGGCGGCTCGCCAGATTGCTCGCCGACAGGCAACAATCCCAATTACCCGGGCGTCTCTTTGATTAAAAGGACAGCCAGCGGCACGGCCATAAACAGAACTATCCCACCAAGCGCGTAATACGCGGTTCGCCACCCGGAACTATCAATGAGAGCCTGTACAACCAACGGCATGTAAAAGTAACCGAGACCGATACCGGCAATCGAAATACCGATCGCAAGACCACGCCGTTTGAAAAACCACGCCGACAGCACCGGCATATAAGGAACACTGTTAGTACCTACCGCCAGCGTACCGATGAGAAACATAACCAGCGCAAAATGCCATAGCTCAGTGATCAGTGAAGTAGAAGCTAACAACATGGCCATGATCACCAGCGATGGGATCAGTATTTTGCGGGATCCAACCCGGTCCACCCATCGGCCACATATCGGCATCGTGATCGCGGTTGCCGCAACCATTAACGACAGACACAGACTGATATCCGACCGACTCCAGCCGAACTCCTCCCCAAAAGGCAGAATAAATAAGCCGGTAGCCGCGAACGCAAACGGGCCAGGTCCGGTTGAAATGCACAGCATGCAGGCACCGACTACGTACCAGCCATAGAAGATCCCTTTACCTTTCGCCTCTTCGGCCATACCGCTAACCTCCGTTTGCGTTCGTTGTTACAGCACGTTTCGCGTGCGCCCGATCAATTGCCGAAACCAACATATTCGGCAACTCAGTATCCTGCCATTCCCAAGCGAGCACGCCCGTTCTCACGATGATGAGTTTCCGTGAAGGTACGACATAAACACGCTGTCCACCCAGACCATCGAAGTAAAAAAGATCTCCCGCATTGAACGGCTTTTCCGCGACAGCCGCAAACCCTTCAAAGGATTCCAGTGTTCGCTCGCCCGCGTAATCCGTCCCAATCCAAGTCAACAATCCATAGGTCGGATTGGTCAACGAGGGCGTGGTCATCTCTTCCAACCAACCCGGTGGTACCACTTGCCGATTTTGGACCGTACCCCCCGATAACAGCATCTCACCGATGCGCATCCAGTCCATCGGCACGGCGAACAGAGAAGTCGCGCCTCGCGCCAGCCCGTTCTCATGGTCCAACCACACGGCGGCGTCGTGGTTGCCAAGAGGTCGCCACAGTTTTTCTGACAGATAGTCAGCATAGCGCCGGCCGGTGGCGCGCTCCAACGCAATAAGCAATAAGGTCGGATTTACCCCGTTATAGCTGAACTCACTGCCTGGCGGCTTCGCCAACTGGAAACTCACAGCGGTCCTGAGTAAATCTGTCCCGATCTGACGTTTTACATGTTTGGAAAACGGATTGATTGGAAAACTCATCGGTTCCACGCCACTACTCATCTGCAAGGCTTGGCGTATGGTGATGGCGGCGCGGGGATCATCGCGCCATTCAGTTATATATTTTGCGAGTGAATCGTCGATGTCACCAATATGTCCCTCGTCGATAGCAATACCGATCAGCAGGGCAACAACACTTTTGTGCATGGAGAACGAATACACAGGACTGGTACGATCACCTCCCTGCCAATAACGTTCCATAACGATCCGACCATCGTGATGGATGATCAGTGACGTCGAGTCGGTTCGCTCGGCGAAGCGGGCGACATCAGCCAGCACGCTAGCTGGAATCAGCTGATCCGCTACGTCGGCACGGTCAAACTCACGCGGGCGCGCGACACCTTCGACCTGTTCCTGGGGATAAAGACGTTCCAGCGTCGGATACGGATTCTCGACGAAAGTCTCGAAGGTATAAGCGTTAAGATAGCGATCCCAATAAGTCAGATCGGACAACACCGTTGTCGCACTGGCAACAACCAGCAATCCCGAGGCTATTTGTATTTTTCTCACAGACATGCTTTTGTGCATGATATTGTTAATGATTATAATACACCGCTTCCGGTCTCAAGCCCTATAAAAATTAACGGAGCACCGCACATGCCTAAAGATCTCCGCTACTTTCTTAAAGAAATGCAGAAGAAAATGCCCGAGGAGTTAGCGGAGGTCGATCGCGTGGTCGATCCGAAGTTCGAACTCAGTGGGGTTCTGCGCAAACTACAGGATGAAGATCAGTATCCCGCGGTACGCTTTAACCAGGTCAAAGGCAGTGAATTTCCAGTGGTGTCGAACCTGTTCGCTAGCCCCAAGCGTCTAGGCCTTGCGTTCGGCATAGACCCGGATAATTTGGTCCAAGGCTACCTTGCACTGGAAGATCGGCTACGAAAATCAAAAATGGTGAAAAAAGCGCCGGTACATGAAAATGTCTATACCGGACGCAAAATCGACCTCACTAAATTGCCGGTAGTCACCCACTGCGAAAAAGACGCAGGCCCCTACTTCACTTCCGCGGTCGGAGTGTTCAAGGATCCTGATACCGGGATCTATGACGTTGGAATTTTTCGTGCACAGCTCAAGAGCAAAAACCGACTTGCAATAATGTACGGGGCCTATTCAAAGGCAGCCCGGATCATCAAGAAAAACGAAGACAACAACAAAGCAACCGAGATGGCGGTTTTTATCGGCCATCATCCAGCTGCAATCCTCAGTTCCCAGACCAAAGTACCAGTCGGCGTCGATGAATTCGCGGTGATGGGCGGTCTGTTAGGGGAGTCCGTCGAACTGGTCCAGGCAAAAACCGTAGATGTCAGAGTCCCGGCTAGGGCCGAGTTCGTTATTGAAGGAAAGATCCTGCCTCATGCCCGAGAATCCGAAGCTCCCTTTGGAGAGTACCCGTGGTACTACGGACCTGAGCGTAAGAGTAACGTCATGAAGATAACAGCGGTCACCCATCGCAATGACGCGATTTATCACGATGTCTTCAGTGCGCATCCTGATCACAACATGGCTGCCAAGATTCAGCGCGAGGCAGTGCTTTACAAACGCGTTCGCATGGCAATCCCGGGGCTAAAAGAAGTTTCCATGCCCATCTCCGGCAATTGCCGACATGTCGGCTATCTTTCCATGCGCAAGGACTTCGATGGCCAGGGAAAGATCGCTGGAATGGGGGCTCTGGCCGCAGACCCCATGATGAAAATGGCGGTTATCGTGGATGACGACATCGACGTGCACAACGAGAGTGAAGTCTGGTGGGCTGTAACCACCAGGATCCAAGCTGACCGGGCAATCTTTATGGTACCTGAGTCCTACGTTTCAGAGCTCGACCCTTCTTCGCACTCTATTAAGGACCGTAACCGGCGAGACTATCTCAACACGAAGTGGTGCATAGATGCTACCAAACCAGTCGGCATCCCATTCGAGGAACGCGCCGACGTACCGGCTGAAGTGTGGAAAAATATCAACCTTGATGAATACCTGACGAACGGAGATGGGTGAATCTAATGGCCACGCAAAGAAACAAACTGACAATCTCCGCCGCACTCGGAATCCACGAACTAGAACTGGCGTTACTGCGCGAGGAGATTGCCGCAAAAGACTGGGAGCTGCGCATCGCCGCGCGCGAACTCAATTTGATAAAGCGGATCCTGAAAAAAATAGACTGGCCGAAAGACTACCTTCCTTTAGTCGAGACCGCGGCGGAGCGAAATGCCCACCTGATCAAGGTCGTCGCCAACAAGGACACCACTCGCCTAGCAGCAGCCCATACCCAGTTAGAGGACGCAATATTTGCGCTACGGGATAAGCTCTATCGGTAATGATTTTGTTTAGCCGTCCTACACGGGCACGTCCGAGCTTGTTCGATCAATGCTAAGACAGCTATGTTTCTTCCCAATTGATGGGCGGTCTTACCCAATAAGTGCGGTTCATTAGGTTGTTCAGGGCATCTTCATTGGCACACAGAGAAACCAGCGTAAGAATTCTTCAAAATGTTTGCAGGTTGGCGCGACACGTCGCAGCCATCACCTAGAATGCCATTATCGTCTCGCTTGCAATAGTCTCCGCGTAAGTATCCCTTTAACTGTTACTTGCTCTGAAGACCACTTTCAGTCGAAATAATCCTTTAAGTTCAATGCTTCGACCCCAGGGATCTGTTTACGCGTCAGAAAATCGCGATGCGCATGCGGTTTAGTCGCGTCGATTCCTAGACGGCCGCTGTGGACGTCGGCCTCGTCGCGAAAGAAACCGGGCACATCAGCAATGATCTGGATGCGCTTATCAACCCGGCAGCGCGTAACGACAGCCCACCACACATCGTCAAAATCGTGGATATCGACGTCGTCGTCAACGACAATGACGATCTTGTTATAGTTCATATTAGAACCGAAGGCTTTGAGCAGCACATGTTGGCCGTGGCCATCGTATTGCGAATCTATCTGCACGACAGTGTGCTGTGGGGTTGGTGAGCAAGTGACATCCAAGATTCCCGGCAATTCACTCGCCAACGAACGATAAGTGCGGATCGCGAACGAGAACTCCAACGCTCGCAGATCCTCGGGCGAACCACACACCAAGGAATGGAAATAGGCGCCACCACGCCAACTGACGTTGGTAACTTCGAACACGCGGTTCATTCCTTCTTCAACGTAATAACCCTGAAACTCACCAAACGGTCCTTCGGGTTTACGTACATTCGGTAGAATGCGACCCTCGATGACCACTTGGGTTTCGACCGGCACCATCAAGTCGATGGTCTTGCAAGGGCGCATCGGTATCGGCCCGCCATTCAAACCAGCCGCAATTGCAAGCTCATTGGTGTCGTAGGGAACGGAGGCACAAGCGGACAAAAACACTTCGGGCGGTGGTCCTAGCAGGATCGCCACCTCCAGCACCTCATCACGCGACTCGGCCTTGAGCTGATACTTGGTCAAATCATGTGGCGGCGCCAAACGTACTCGCAATTCGTCATCACTGACCATCATGGTTCGACAAAACGACAGGTTAGGCACACCCGTATCCGGTTCCTTGCCGAGAAAAATACCAGCGGTAATGTACGGCGCACAATCACGCTCAAAATAGCGGATGTGAGGCAGATCACTGATCTTGCCGTGGACCAGATCATCCGGTGTGCCTACGTCAACTTCGTGCTCTTTTACGTTACTCGCACCGGCATCGATCAGTTCTACCCAGCGCTGACAGAACTTACCCTTTTCGGCACCAATGAGATCACACATGCGTCTATGCGAACCATAGACATTGGATATAACCGGAATATTGCTACCTTTGACGTTCTTGAAAAGCACCGCCGCATCACTCTCACGCTGAGATTGCTTGACCACCCCCGCCAACTCAAACTGCGGATCGACCTCGCGGGATACTACCCTGACCTCGTTTTCGGCCAGTAGCTGTTCTACATAGCCACGCACGTTACTTTACGTATTTGTCGAACAGGGGCTGCATCCGGTTCATAACATCACGATCCGGTGCCGGTACTTCATAGCTCTCGTCTATCTTCCGAGTGGCGAGAATACCAAGCTTATTTACTCGCCAATGTTTGTCGATCTCGGGATCCATTTCCCAGGTAGGTAACCAAGGGTAGATGACAAAATCGTCCTCACGATTGCCGGTGCGACAGGCCTTAGCCCATTCCACTTGCTCGCTGTTATGCGGATCAATGTCGTCGTCAACGATCGTGATGTGCTTGAAGTATTGCGTCGCCATCAAATGGTGCAGCAACTGCCGATCCTCGCCTTCGTAGGTCTTCTTCAACGATACGACCGCATGAAAAGCGTGCGAACCGGCCATGATGGCGATGTCTTGCACGTGGTGAAATTGCTTCTTCACCAGCTCCAAGCACATCCGCTCGTAACCAAATAACGCCCAGATGCAACCATCCCGATGCTCCTCTGAATTACCGGACATAGTGGTGTGAAAAATCG
>CAZBOQ010000202.1:0-6735 GCA_964493555.1 uncultured Gammaproteobacteria bacterium
AACGGCACCCTAAAAAATCGTCTAGCCTGAACAGGCTGTTACGATCCGTTTTCCCCTCGGCACTGGCTACGTTGAAGAGAGCCAAATAATCCGCAGTTTCTACGCCACCCCGCACGCCCTGATTGTCGCCACAAAAGTCTAGGAGCTCTTCGCCTGATTCTTCTAAAAAGCTTCTAAATACTCCCGATGCTCCCAATCTGTAACAAAAGAATTAAAGCGTCCCAACTCGAATCGTTTCATTGCCAAATAATAATTGACAAAGTGATCGCCCATTTCCTGGCGAAATAGCGTCGACGCATCTAGTGCTTGGATGGCCTCGGTCAAGGTGACCGGCAAATGTGGAACATCGACTTGCGCGTAAGGTTCATCGTTGCGCGGCGCACCAGGATCCGTCTTGTTCTTGATACCATCCAACCCGGCAAATATCTGTGACGCCATGAACAAATAAGGATTCGCCGCCGGATCACCCGAGCGATTTTCAATGTGAGTGGACGGATCCGCGCCGCCGCCAATTAAACGCAGAAATGCAGCACGGTTTTGATGCGCCCATAACGCGCGGTTGGGGGCAAGTGGCGAATCAGTCATACGCTTGTAACCGGTCATCGTGGGAATAGCGAACGCGGTGCAGGCATTAGCGTGTTCCAGCAGCCCCCCCATAAAATGCTTGCCCACGTCGGATAGCAACGCCTCGCCACGGGTATCCATAAACGCGCTCTTGCCGGTTCCGGCGACTTGTAAGGACTGATGCAGATGCCAACCGCTGGTGAAGCAGTTCGGTACCCCGGGCTTGCACATGAACGTGGCAACCAATCCGAGCCGGCGGCAAAGCTGTTTGACGGCGCTTCGAAACAGCAACATGTGATCGGCCGGATCGAGACCAGTCTCGGGATCGAATGTGATCTCCGTCTGACCCGGGCCCCACTCATCTTCTATGGATCGCAGTGGTAATCCCAGCGCAACCAAGTTACTACGCAGATGCTCGACGATTTCGTTGATCTCATCGAGATGCGTCTCCCCTGTGTATTGGTAGCCATGTCCGATGGCAGTGACTTCGGGCGCATCGGGCGGCCATCCGGATTGTTCCAAGCGCAACTTCGGGTCTACGATCCGGAAAATATAGAACTCGAGCTCGAGACCTGCGACGTACTCGTAACCGGCGTCGTTCAGCTTGGCAAGCGCCTGCTGATAAACGTAACGCGTATCAAAGGGCACGCGGGTGCCGGAAGTGGTATAGAGGTCACTCAGTATCCATCCCGTTTTCTCCGCCCAGGGCAGCACTCTGAAAGTGAGCGGATCCGGCACCACAATCATGTCTCCGCCGCCACCCAGCTCTTCCGCCCCCAGGCCACCCTCAGCACTGAAAATCGGTAAAAACACCGTGCTCGAAGTATCCATGGAAATCGGACCTGTGTTGAAGCCATGACCATTCTCCAACGCCTGCAGAAAATCACCGACAGTCAAGACCTTAGCTTTCACCAAACCGTGCTGGTCACCGTAGCAAACTCTGACCGAATGTAATTTCTGCTCGGCAATGATCCCTTTGATTTCCGCGACCGCATCACGCTGTTCATCGCTCCAGAGTTTGTGTTCGGCGATAAATCCGGAACGGCCCACCGTCGCGACGGGCGATGTGCTGTGAGATTTTCGTTTTATATAGCCTGAACGAGACATAACTTGGGGTCCGTCTTGTTTTCTTAGATTTAGTAGAATCCGCTATACAGTAAAGGAGTTGTTCTCCTGTCCATATTCAGGATCAAGATAATTCACCTGCTTCATTTCAATGCGCCATTGGCCATCGAGATTTCGCAACACAAACCCAATCCAGCCGACCAGGGCCCGATGGCGGCCGTTAAGATACGTGGCAATGTTGGCGTTTACCCGCGCGAACACCACATCACCGGTTGACCGCCACATTTCAAGATTGGTGTAGATATGGCGTGTGCGGGTCGGCGGATGCTGTGAATAAGCGAAGCCGGTGCGTAATCTCGCCACGTGCTCCTCGAGTCGGCGCCGATCATGGATCTCTAGTGCCACGTTGACACGCGGATCGGGTGCCTCGCGGGTTGAGGGGATCCAGTAAAGCAGCTCTGGCGCGAACAGGTCCAGCCATTCCTCCAGCCGATCGTCGTCGATCAGGCGCGCTTCCGTATTGATGAGCCGTTCACACGCTGCTTGAGTAGTTGCATCAGGTAGCCGATCTACCGGCACCTCACCGATCTCCCGCCATTCCCGACTTATTGCGATGACGCGCTCATAGTAATCGTCATCAAGATAGTAGCCGACATAGGACGGATCGGATTTTTTAGCCGTCGATGCCACAGCGCTACCCGAGAGTGAGGTTAAGGTCCGCTTTGAGCAGACGTTTCACCTCACCGTAGTAATGCCGCATATGAATATCAGAGCTTGCCGGTTGCTTTATGCGGCCCTGGTCATCCACATTGGTCTCGTCCTTGTCCATATGCCGACCGATGTCCACCCATTCCATCTCCGGTACATACATACCCGCATGGCAAGACTCGAAGTTGGCCGAGTCGTCCACTTCGCCAAAGATGGGAAAGTCTTCTTGCGAACGCATGCGTAGCGCATTGACCTCCGCGGGCATATCGTCCCGCAGTGTCGCGTACCAGGCCATCTGTGAGGTTGTCACAGTAAGCGGCTCCATTACCTGGATTTGGTTGCCCACCAGCATGAGGTTTGGAAAAATGGTGAGGTTCATACCCGCACCCATGTTGGCGTCCAACATGCTCACCGCCTCGTCTTTTCCGTATTTAGCGACGAGTTGGGCTTCAAACGCCTCACGCCCCGGTTGTGGCGGCTGGCTCTCCCACGCTGAGCGCCCCTCGGCATACATCTCCGGGCGCTGATCGAAAAACGTATGCCCGTTGCCAAGTGCCATGGCATACATCGGGCCGTCATCAGTGTCGGCACCACCGAAGTAGGTCATATCCAGGGAACTTTCATAACGCAACGTGCGCATGGATAACATCGATTCATGCGAATATGGCGGGTGATAGCCGTCACCGGCATTGTCGTAGATGCACTTCCAATTACAATGATTGATGTATCGCTGGCAGTTCGCCTGCACGCGGAGGTTCGCGTTGCGATCGATCCAATAGTCAAAATACTCAAGCGCACCCTTTAAGTGTTCTTTCAGTGGCGGCATATCAGGATTCAGCGTGCCGAAATTGAAACCGCGATAGTTTTCAATGAGTGGAATCTTGCCGAGCCTCTTGTCCGATAATTTGAAGTCAGGCCCATATGCCTTGGGTTGCGGAATACCGACACACTCGCCGTCGCTTTTATACGTCCAACAGTGATAGCCGCAGGTGAAAAATTTCTTCCGCCCGTGATCCTCCCGACATACTTGTGCACCGCGGTGTGTACAACGGTTTATCAGTGCGTGCACATCGCCGTTGCCATCGCGGGTCAGGATGATGGGCCTCAAGCCCATCCGTTTGGTAACGAAATCATGCGGTTCGGGGATCTCGGTATCGTGGCCAAGGAACATCCACGTGCCCCCGAAAACCTTGCGCATCTCGAGCTCGAAGATGTCCGGATCGGTATACATGGTGCGGTGCACACGGCCGGGTTGGATCAACTGATCCCACCGATCCTCCACCGGATGTTGCAATGCGTCGGCTTGTCGTAGGGCCATAAAAATGCCTCGTGTAAGGAGCCAGTAACAAACTGGAGCTTAAGTCTAGCCGCGAGATTCGGCCGAAACAACCACAACTGGGCCTAGCACACCCGGTTTTGCTATGCTGTACCTTAGCCGAATGCGAGCGCCCGCAACGGGAGGAAACATGTCCACTCCGGAATTGAAAGTAGACCCATCATTACCACCAGGGTACAAACCGCGCCGTTTCATGGAACGCTACCGAGATCTCATCGGCACAGGCCCAGTTCCCATCGAGCCATTCGTCTCGACCTCCTATTTCGAACGGGAACTCGAACGGATCTTCAAACGATCCTGGCTGGAAGTAGGTCGTGTCGAAGAGATCCCGAAACCGGGCGACTATTTCGTAAAGGACCTGAACGTCTGCGATACCTCTATCATTGTGGTGCGTGACAAAGACAGCGAATTACGTGCCTTCCACAACGTCTGCCAGCATCGCGGCAATCGCCTACTCAACTCACCCAAAGGAAGCTGCCGCGGCTATATCACCTGCGGCTATCACGGCTGGACCTACGACACGAAAGGAACGGTGGTGCAAGCCTCAGACGAGAAAAACTTCTGGGACCTGAAAAAACAGAATCACTCACTAGCCAAAGTTGCCATCGATATTTGGAAGGGCTTCATCTTCATTAATATTGATCCCAATCACAAAGAATCGCTTCGCGAGTTTCTCGGCGAGATGGGTGACGTTTTAGAAGCCTATCCGTTCGAAGACATTACGCATTGCCAAGCTTACGACATTCACGAGCGTGCCAATTGGAAGATCGCGTCGACCTCACAAGAAGAGGGTTATCACGTCCCCATGGTGCACGATCAGTCACACGGACGGGCTATCCCGTACGATGCCGAAGGATTTTTTCGTGCCATCGATATCGATATCAGAGATCGCCATCACCGCATCCTGAGCGGCCCTAATCCAGATTTTCAGCCTTGCGAAGTCGAACTGATCACCGCCCAACACTCGGGCGGGCTGGTCGACTCCTTTGCCGGCGACTATCAAGGCGACATCGACAAGTTCACCGAAGCCTTCGGCTATTACAGTTTCTTCCCCAACTTCCACATGCTCGTGTTGGACGGCACCTTCCTGTCATACAACTTCTGGCCGCTTGCTGTAGATGAGGTACTTTGGGAAATCCGTGCTTACTATCGCAAACCGACCACGGTAGGTGAGCGTTTCTCCATCGAGTACGGCAAATGCGGCATCCGCGACATCGTCCAGGAAGACGTACCCTTACACGAAGCGATCCAAACAAGTCTTGCCTCCGGTGCAATTCAGCATTTCACCTTTCACGATGAGGAAACCACTTGTCGTCATACGATGAAAGTCGTCGACGATTACGTGAACGGTAATGGCTAAACTACCGTCGGCGTCCTCAGTGCTTGAACAGTTTGGCGATTGGGTGTTGGCCACCGAAACCGCTCGCAATGCGTTTCGCATTGCTAGCGACTATGCCGATATTGAAAGTTTTTACGTCGCAGCCGTCGCGCGTGCAGAAGAAGCAATCACCTATCTTGAGGAGATCGGCCTCGAGAAGCTGCAAGGCCCCGATCTCAATCTACTGAATTTATTACTTTCACTGGCGGAAGTGACACCTGCCGTTGCCTACTACGGCGCCCCGCAAGTACGTGGTGGTTTCGACTCGAGCCGAATGGTGCCGCGGGATATCTGAAGATGGATACCAAACTCGCGCGACCCATTACTGCACAAGAGCTCCATACCTATGAGGAGGACGGTGTCGTCTGGCTACCAGATATAATTGATCGGAGCTGGGCAAAACTCCTGGAAGAGATCATCACCGACACCCTGGTCAATCCACCTCGTACGGCCGCCGACATGACGAATCTCGGCATGCTCGCCAACGAACCTGAAAATGTGGAGGGTTTCATCGCCGGCGCCGACTGGATAGGTTCCAACGATTACGCTCAAGCAACGCGGGAAGCACCAGCTGGGCTGCGGGGCACGATACTAGTGGATAACCGAGTGGACGCTAACACTGGGCCGCGCGGCCACTTTTTTCATGGCGGCAATGTATGGTTTTACAACCAGCGTATGCGCGAGCTTGCATTGCGTTCACCAGTACCTGAGGTCGCCGCCACGCTGATGCAGTCCAAACGCGCCTATTACTACGGCGATCAAATCCTAATCAAACCACCGCGCACCCTGGAACGAACGGCATGGCACCAAGATCTCGGCTACGGCCACTACACCGGCAGCCAATTTGCCGGTGTGCGCATACCTTGTGATCAAGAATCCATGGAAACCGGTGCGATCGGCTATTTGAAGGGTTCACATCGCACGAAAAATGTTTACAAGGTCAATTTTTTCATTGCCAACGTCACAAACCCGGCGGATGACGGCGCCGACGTGCCCGCTATTGAAGGGCGGGAAGACGAGTTCGATATCGTATATTACACCCCGGGACCCGGTGATCTGGTCATACATAACCTAGCCACACTGCATGGCGCGGGTGGCAACCGTTCCAACGAAAAAACCCGTCGCGCGGCGACCTTACGTTACTGCGGTGACGATGCAACTTACTTGCGTCGGCAAATGGCTCCGCCACAAGCTGTGGAAAGCAAGCTGGTCGACGGTGACCCGTTGGCTGCTGATCCAGATAACTTCCCGATCGCCTGGCCGCCTGCGGAACGCAACGAACCACCCTTGATGCCACCACCTTAGATTTCTAACGGAGACAAGACGAATGACTACAGAACAGCAAAGATTGTCCGATCTCGCGATACGTTTTTTTGGCGCGTTCAATACAGCGGACAAGGGAGCGGCGATGGCATTTTTCGCCGACAACGCGGTTTACGAAGACAACGTCGGTGGCCGACACGAGGGCAAGGAAGCGATCAGCGCCGCTTTCGCCGCGATCTTCTCCGGTGAATTAGGTAAGGTCGAATTCGTTACCGAAGACCTATTCGTTGACACAGACGCTGGCAAAGTGATGGTGCGGTTTCTGTGCAACATGGAGCTGGAAGGCAAACCAGCACCGTGGCGAGGTGTTGATCTACTCTACTTCAATGGCGATAAGATCGTGACGAAGATGGCTTATTCG
>CAZBOQ010000203.1:0-2151 GCA_964493555.1 uncultured Gammaproteobacteria bacterium
AGAAATATGGTTGTGAGGTAAGGTCTAAGCCATGAAGAAAGACGCAAACTGCCTACTGTTGGCTGCCATACTCACTTTCTGGTTCATGCCCGCATCAGCGGTCCAGGTTGATTCGACAGCCCCGAAACCCATCGACCGATACTCCTATAATCTTGGGGGATTCACTTCCTTTGCTGAAGTAGTCAGCCTCGGGATAAAAACATTGGCGCTAAGCGCAGCGCTGCCAAGCGATGAGATTGACGCTCTGATAGTTGGAGCACGCGATATCGCAACTAAAGCCGGTGTTCAGATTTATCGAGAACCCGACTTCATGATCACCGATCTATTTCCTATCGCAGCAACGTACAACAAACACGTGATACTTATCTACCAAGGTTCAACATTGAAGAAGTATTTAGCACTGAAAACACGCAAAACCGAGCTGCTCGCCAACCACGGCTATTCCGGTGCCGCGCGCGAGTCCGTCGCCCGAGAGTTGGGTTTACTACTGAGTTATCCGATCCCTAAGATCACCGAGCTAGTTAACCGTAACAAAGACAAGGAACCGTAAGAGTTTTTGTCAGGAACCCCGTCGCCGCCGCTGATCCGCTGCATCGAGCTGTCGCTCGTGTTCTTCACCCACGGTATTACTACCGCGTAGTTCCGTGCCGTCGGCTAGTACAATGAACCGCCAGTCAAGCTTATTACCGCCATCACGCGCCGGACTCCCAGTAATAGTAATTATATCCCCCTTTTCCAAGGTATCTTTATTCCAGCCGCGTCTTTTTAAGATCGCCGAAGCGTTTCCTTCCGCCAACCATAACGCTACTTTCCCATTCTCATCGGTGACGTCAAAATAGATTCGCGCATGCGGATTGATCAACATGAAACGAGTCACCACTCCTTGCACAGTAATGCTCTGGTCGAGCAGATAATGTGACGCCGGGCTGTGATGCGACAATACTGGCACAGTCCAAAGCACCTGGCATAACAGGGTTAATTTAGCAAATCGCTTTACCAACATCGTCCCCTCTCTAGAACTCCCCAGTAATCGCTTCGCAGACGAATTCGTCAAGTTCACCACCCGGTAGCGCCAAAAGACTCCTCTGACCCGTGATCGGTGCACTAAAGTGAGCTGGATCACTCATGGACCAGACCAAATCAAGTCTCTCGCCGTCCGAGCTCAGTGTGTATCGCTCCATTCCAACTGCGTCCGCGCTCAGCATTAACGTGCCGCCACCAGGTAACCCCATGATGGTGGGCTTTATTTGCGCGGTTTCCACCACCAACGTAGAACTCTCGTACCAGCCGATAGAATGTCCCAGACGCGTTACAACCGTATCCTTCGGGTGACCGCGACCATCCATATAAACAGTACGAACCGCGTTCCAATACTCGTAACGGAAAGTTATATAATCACTGTGCTCCTCGATCGCTATCGGCAGGGGCGCAAGCAACTGGTGGCGCCAGCCGTCTCCCTCGGGATTACAATCCAACGCCGGATCGTCAGCCGGATCGTATTCGTCTGCCGCTTTCCGCGCCACCGGCGTTACCAGACTTGAAATATGTTCTCTGCTGTAGGTTTGCATGTCGTTGTACAACGCCTTAAGCGGTATATCGTCATTCCTTGGATCATCAAGCAACGCCTGCAGATATTCGAACCCGGCCAGTGAACATCCCGTGCGTGCGCACGCCAGATCCTCGACTCGCCAACGTGGGTCATCCAAAGATACTAATGCCGTCATCCAAAATCCCGACAAGGCCGGTGGTCTCAGGTTCGCGGTCTCCGGAGAGTCCGAGCAGCTTGAAAGAAAAACGACCACTGCAGACACCCATAACGAGATCACACACCGCCAAACCGTAACGTTATTCAAAGTGATTTTCACCATTCAGCATATACACCAGTTTCTCATTCTCAGACAAGCGCCTAACGCTTATGGTCCAGTGATCCGTAGGTCCTCTACTGCCAATCATAAACCCGGACGTGACCGGAATTACCGCCATTCCCATCGTTTAAATAAGCACCTATCGCGACGGTCTTACCGTCCTCGGCAAGTGAGACTGAGATACCACTTCTATCACCCTCGGCTTCACCATCAATATCAGAGCCCCGGTCGCGGCAATCAGTACTCCAGGCACAGCACGCTAGGCGTCAATGTGTTTAGATTGCAC
>CAZBOQ010000204.1:0-2657 GCA_964493555.1 uncultured Gammaproteobacteria bacterium
TCAAGGACCGGAATTGATGGAGCGAATGAAGCGGCATGCGGAGCGCTTCGGCACCGAGCTGGTGCAGGACACAATTGGTAGTGTGCGCTTAGATGGCCCCCCGTTTCATTTGCATGGGGACAGGGGTGAATACAGCTGCGATGCGTTGATCATAGCGACGGGTGCGTCGGCAAAGTATCTGGGTTTACCGTCGGAAGAGACCTACAAGGGCCGAGGTGTGTCTGCGTGCGCAACCTGCGATGGTTTTTTCTATAAAGACAAGCCAGTGGTCGTTGTCGGTGGTGGCAATACTGCCGTCGAAGAAGCATTATATCTTTCTAATATTACCTCGCATGTCACCGTCGTACATCGTCGCGATCGGTTCCGCTCGGAGAAAATTCTGTCCAAGCGTTTGATAGATAAAACCGGAGGCGACGGCAACGTCACGATTGAATGGAACCATACTCTCGATGAAGTGCTGGGCGGTAACAGTGGGGTGACCGGTGTGCGTATCAAGCATACCCAGACTAGCGCAACCAAGGATCTGGAAGTACACGGTACGTTCATTGCTATCGGTCACACACCGAACACAGAGATATTCAAAGGTCAGCTCGACATGCACGGCGGTTATATTCAAGTCCAAAGCGGCACTAGCGGTTACGCTACTCAGACGAGCCGGGCTGGTGTTTTCGCAGCAGGCGATGTCGCTGACGCGGTATACCGCCAGGCAGTGACTTCAGCTGGCACGGGGTGCATGGCGGCGCTAGATGCCGAGCGTTACCTAGAGGACTCCTAGTGTCCTTTCCGGCGGCAAATCATTTCGTGCCGGTGCGAAGCCGCCGCATTCATACACTCAATGTTGATGTGCAGGAATATCTGCACGAACGCACCGGTGCATCGCATTTCCATATTTCTGCGGAAGACAGAAATAACGCTTTCATGGTGGCATTCCGGACCATGCCGGAGGATTCCACAGGCGTTGCGCACATCCTCGAGCACACGACTCTATGTGGAAGTCGGCGTTTCCCGGTGCGTGATCCGTTTTTTATGATGCTGCGCCGTTCTTTGAACACATTCATGAACGCGTTTACCGGCGCGGATATGACCGCCTATCCGTTTGCCACGGAAAACCGCAAGGATTTTGACAATCTACTGCAGGTTTATCTCGATGCAACGTTTTTCCCGCTGTTGGATGAGCTCGACTTCTCTCAAGAGGGCCACCGCGTAGAGTTCAAGGATCCGGAAGATCTCGATTCGGGTCTTGAGTTCAAAGGCGTTGTTTACAATGAAATGAAAGGGGCGCTCAGTTCACCAACTGCGCAGCTATGGAACGCTCTGCAATCAACGTTGTTTCCAGATACGACCTACCATTTCAATAGCGGAGGTGATCCGTCGGCGATACCGGATCTCACTTATGAACAGCTGAAGCAATTTCATCGGAGTCATTACCAACCGTCGAACGCGATCTTCATGACCTACGGTGATTTTCCCGTTGACCAGCACCAGGTGAACATTGAGCAATGGGCGTTACGAGAGTTCGACGGTAAAGATGTACCGCTCTCTGTACCGGATGTGAAGCGATATAAGACACCGGTAAAACACGATATCCGCTATGCCGTTGCCACAGAAGAAGAAGTGGAGTCTTCCAGCCATGTGGTCCTAGCTTGGTTATTGGGACGGGTTACTGACCTTGATGACTTGATGGAGGCGTACCTACTCAGCAGCGTGCTGTTGGAGAACAGCGCGTCGCCACTGCTCCAGGCGCTGGAGACGACAGAGCTCGGCAGTGCCCCATCGGAACTCTGCGGCATCGAGACCTCATTTCGTGAGATTTTGATTTGTTGCGGACTGGAGGGTTGCACGGTTGACGCTGGGGCGGCGGTCGAAGACATGATAATGCGGGTGATTGCGGAGGTTGCCGAAAGCGGTGTAGCTGCTGGGCAACTGGACGCAGCGGTGCATCTTTTAGAGTTAGCGCAACGCGAAATTGCGGCTACGGATCCTTATGGGTTGCAGTTGATGTGGCGAATGCTGCCGTTGGTAATCCACGGTGGTGATCCCTTTTCGGTGCTCGATATAGATCACGCACTGGCGAAATTACGCGAAGCAGTGCGTGAACCAGATTACATCAAGCATCTCGTCAAACGCTTACTCATCGATAACACGCATTGCGTGAGGATCAGCATGAATCCAGATCTCGCGCTTGGCGCGCAGCTGGAAGACGCGGTACAGGCGGAACTGCAAAGAATAGACGAATCGTTGAGTCGAGAAGATAAACTTGACCTCGTGGAGCGCGCCAGGCAGTTGGCTGATCGTCAGCGCTCCGAAGATGACGCTGATGTACTACCGCGGATTTCACTTCGCGATATTCCAGAGGAAGTGAAGTGTGTTGAAGGTCGCTGTGGAAGCGTCGGTGGTCTTCCGACGACTTGGTTTGGCGCTGGCACTAATGGACTTGTGCATGAACAGATCGTGCTGGATGTACCCGCGCTTTCAACCAACGAACTGGGCATTTTACCATTGTATTGCGATTTTTTGACCGAGCTTGGCAGCGGTGGTGACGATTATCTCGCGATGCAGCGCCGGCGTGCGTTGATCGGCAGCACCCGCAGTTCAGTCTCGATCCGCGGGGAAGTACGCGACCCGCAGAGGATCCGTGCGTTTTTTACTCTCTCTGG
>CAZBOQ010000205.1:0-6183 GCA_964493555.1 uncultured Gammaproteobacteria bacterium
GATTTGACTCAGCTGACCAGACCCCATGTTATTTGGAAGACTTGAGAGCGTCTGCTCAAAACATGTACGAAGTTGATCGGCCGCTTGTACGAATAACGGTTGCAAAGCAGAGAATGTCGCCTGACCACGCAGAGTCTCGAGATCTATCTCATGTTCGTATAGCGCCTCAGCACTCAGCTTATAAATCTCTGCCTTGAGATCTGCATGTAGGCCGCGGAGGGCAAGAAACGCTCCGGAAAGTTGGCCAAGTTGCGTCGCAGCGTCGAGCGTGGCGCCGTTGTAGTCACCGCTGATAATGGCCCACTGACGCCACACACTGCCGTGACATTGAGTCAGGTATGTGTCTAGCGAACCGCGTTCCGGCGGGCTATGCCAATTGAGCACCGTTTCTATGGCGTTCGGTAGCGCCAACTAGGTTGCAAAATCGGGTGCAGCAGCTGATGTGGCGGTTGCCAGCTGGCAAGTAAGTGGATGGCGGGGGCGACCTGCATCCAGTCGCGTTAGTTCTTCATGCCACCACGCCAGTTTGACCCGCGCGATACCGGGATCCGAAACACTGCGCTGTATGGCATCGATTTCCGCAGCCAGCGCGTGCAACGCAAACCCGCCTGCGCGTCTGGAGGTATCGGCAAAAATCAGACTGTAATATAGATCTGTGTCTGCCGGGTCGTTCTGTTCAAGGGTCTCGTCGGCCATCCTTGCCATCGCCACATCCGATCCACTCGAGTATTTCGCCAGGCTCATCGAGCACCGCATCCGCGCCCCAGCTATACGGCAGTTCATCCGGACCGATGTAACCGTAGAGCATCACTAAGCATGTCACGTTCGCGGCACGGGCGGCCTGCACATCGCTTTGTGCATCACCTACATATAAGGTGCGGTCAGGCGTGGTGCCGCTGAGACGCATGGCTTCGAACATCGGCGCGGGGTGGGGTTTGGCGTGTGTCGCAGTATCACCGCTTACGACACAACAGGTCCGCGCCGAAACTTTGAGCGCGTCCAACAGTGGATCGGTAAGCCACGCTGGCTTATTGGTGACGATCCCCCAACGGATCTGCAATTCGTCCAGGCGCGCGAGCAGCTCTGGAATGCCTGGCATGAGTGTCGATTCGACGGCTAAATTTTGCCGATAATGCGCCAACAGTTGTTCGCGAAACATTTGCCTTTCAGGATGGCCTTCGGTGATGTTTAGGCCGATTCGCACCAACGCATCCGCGCCGCGTGAAACCAGTGGCCGTAACTTTGAGAACGGCAGTGGAGGTAGTGCATGCTCACTACGCAGCGCGTTCAGTGCGTTGGCTAAATCAGGGGCGGTATCGGCGAGTGTGCCGTCTAGATCGAATAAAACCGTGTCGATGACAGGCGCCATCTCATTGCGACGCCGCGTACAAAAGGTAGTTTACCGAGGTGTCTCGGCCGAGTGACGCCTTGGTGCTGAAAGGATTGTATTGCATCCCACGAACGTCCCGCACGGTGAGTCCGACTGTGCGAGACCACCCGGCAAGCTCCGAGGGCTTGATGAACCGCTGGTAATCGTGGGTGCCGCGCGGTAATAGCGAAAACAAATACTCGCCGGCGAATACCGCGCCGCCGTAGGCTCGCCACGTGCGGTTAATCGTTGAAAAGAATACGTGTCCGCCAGGCTTGACGAGCTTTGCACAGGCGCGGACCACGCTGTCCGGCGCCGGGACATGTTCGAGTAACTCCATACAAGTGACGATATCAAAACAGCCGGGTTTCTCCTCGGCATACTGTTCGGCGGTGGTTATCTGATAGTCGATCACGAAAGCGGCGGCTTCACTGTGCTCTCTCGCGACCTCGATTACTGCCTTCGCGGCGTCGATACCGACTACGTTCGCGCCGCGCGCGGCCAACCCTTCACTCAGTACTCCCCCGCCGCAACCGATGTCCACCACACTCTGACCGTCGAGTTGGCAGTGTTGTTCAACGAATGCGATACGGGTCGGATTGATGTGTTGCAGGGTGCGGAATTCTCCCTGCGGATCCCACCAGTTACGCGCAGCTGCGGAGAACTTGTCTAGCTCTATAGGATCAGCGTTATTGTCCATGGCGGTGAGGGACGTTTTCAGTGCGTACGTATTCGATGTTCGAACCGATCGTGAAGTTGTCTGCGACCGTTGTTGGTGCTCCGAGCGCATAACTTTGATAAGAGTCGGACTCCAATACCCAGCTTAATTCGAGTTTCTGGCAGGTTTCGACTTTTTCGGCGAGCATCCAACGAATTGGGCGCTGAAGCAGCGCGATACGTTTGCGTACTTCGTTGCTTGACACGTGTTTTTGACTCGATTTCACGACGTTCACTTTTTCAATGTATTTGTTCGTAGTCGAGATAGTAGACGAAATCATCCATAAAAGTGCATTGCGTGCGCCCACGTGATTAAATTCTGTCGCTCCGCGCTAAGAGCGAGTGTCATTTCACAACTGTACGCCTCTAACATTCCTTCCATTGGGCTCATCTGCACTATCCGAACTGCTATAATCCTTCGATTCCGAAAACCGGTGTGAGAGTAATGCCTGGCAAAACACTCTACGACAAAATCTGGGATGCCCATATCGTTCGCGAGTACGATACCGGAACTAGTCTCATCTATATCGATCGTCATCTCACTCACGAAGTTACTACGCCACAGGCTTTTGAAGGGCTACGCCTCGCCGGTCGACCGGTCTGGCGTACCGATACTGCGGTTGCGGTTGCCGACCATAACGTGCCGACGAAGGATCTCGATAAATTCACCGATCCGCTTTCCAGAGAACAACTCGACACACTTGAAAAGAATTGCAAGGAGTGGGGGATCCCCTTGTTCTCACTTGGCGACGTCCGGCAGGGGATCGTCCACGTAATGGGGCCGGAACTAGTTGCCTGTCTGCCGGGAATGACGATAGCGTGCGGCGACTCACACACCGGCACTAACGGAGCGGTCGGCGCCCTAGCAATGGGTATAGGCACCTCGGAAGTCGAACATATTCTGGCGACACAATGCTTGGTCATGCGCAAGACTAAGCGCATGTTAATCGACGTCGACGGCTTGCTGATGACAGGGGTGAGTGCCAAAGATCTAATATTGCACATCATCGGCCACATCGGCACCGCCGGAGGTACCGGTTCGACGCTTGAATACGCTGGCGAAGCCATCCAGGCACTGAGCATGGAAGGGCGCATGACCGTATGTAATATGAGTGTGGAAGCAGGTAGCCGCGCCGGTATGATCGCGGTCGACGACACTACCATAAAATATGTCGAAGGCCGGCCCTTTTCGCCTACTGGGAAAAACTGGGAACGTGCGGTTGATGCCTGGCAAGAACTACATTCCGACGCGGACGCGGAGTACGATCGTGTTGTGGATATTAACGGCGCAGACGTGGTGCCGCAGGTTTCTTGGGGGACCTCGCCGGAGATGGTGGTACCGGTCACCGCGCGGGTGCCGGAGCCGGATGATGAGGAGGATCTGCTTAAGCGTGAAGGAATGCAGCGCGCCCTTGAGTATATGGATCTTAAACCGGGCACACTGATGGAGGACATCCCAATAGATAAGGTGTTCATTGGCTCTTGTACCAATTCCCGTATCGAGGATCTGCGTGCCGCGGCTGAGGTGATCCGTGGCCGTCGGATAGCCAAAAACGTTGAATTGGCAATGGTCGTCCCGGGTTCGGGACTGGTTAAACAGCAGGCAGAGCAGGAGGGATTGGACAAGATCTTCACTGCTGCCGGCTTCGAGTGGCGTGAACCTGGATGTTCCATGTGTCTTGCGATGAATGCCGATAAGCTCGAACCCGGCGAGCGTTGTGCATCTACCTCCAACCGCAATTTCGAGGGACGCCAGGGCCACGGCGGTCGTACCCACTTAGTTAGCCCCGCTATGGCGGCGGCGGCAGGCCTCGCGGGCCACTTCGCCGATGTGCGGACTTTCTAAGGAATGGTTATGGAAGCATTTACCCAACTGAAAAGCCTGGTAGTGCCGCTCGATCGTGTCAATGTCGATACCGATGCCATCATTCCGAAACAGTTTTTGAAATCGGTGCATCGCACGGGATTCGGCGCTAATCTATTTGACGTTTGGCGTTACACCGATATCGGAGCAGCGGGCTCGGATCTGGCGATGCGTCCTAAAAACATGGATTTTCCACTCAATCAGGAACGCTATCAGGGGGCTAAGATCCTCCTGGCGCGTAAGAACTTCGGTTGCGGCTCTTCACGTGAACACGCCGCTTGGGCGCTGCACGACCAAGGAATCCGTGCGCTGATTGCGCCTAGCTATGGCGATATATTCTTATCCAACTCTGGCAAGAATGGACTGCTGTCCATTTCTTTGACGGAAGATGAGGTCGACACCTTATTCGGAGAAGTCTATGCCTCGCAGGGTTACGAGCTGACTATAGATTTGGAGACTGAGACTGTCTTCAAACCGAATGGGGAAGCGTTGAATTTCAAGTTCGACGCTACGGTACGGCACCGCCTGCTGAACGGTTTGGACGATATTGCAGTCACTCTCCAATCTGCAAGTCAAATTAAGGATTACGAGCAGCGTCGGGCGGGTGAAGCACCGTGGCTGTTTTCGAAGATGCCGGGCTGAGCGCTATCGCTAGATAGACCGGTAATACCCACCAAAGTACGCTCGACCAGTATGTGGAATAGAATGCTAGGTGCGCGTTGAGGGGGAACGCAGCGACAACTAGCGCAAGCAGCCAAGGTGCCGACTCACCTTCGAGCATGACGGAACCGCGCACTCGCAGCACAGACAGCCAAAAAAGTAACAGCCCGGCTAGGCCCAGCACGCCGGTTTCAGCCGCGGTTTCGAGTACAAACTGATGTGGATGCGTTTGCCCCCGGCCGAAACGGTTCATCCAGAAGTCGTCCGCTGCAGCCATGTCTCGGTAGACAGTGCGAAATCCGCGCGGTCCCACACCATTGAACCAGTGGTGCCCGAAGGTCGTCAGTGCAGTCTTCCACAGAGATAATCGATAGCTGGTGGCGCGATCGATTGTCGCGTAGTCGCTGGAAAAGATCTCGGTGGTATTAGCAAATCGTTCTGCCAAAGGTTTTTCATTGACGATGGTGACCGATATTAGGAATATCAGTGCAGCGGTGGTCGCAAGCAGGCTACTGCGTAGTGTTGGTCGCGTATCGGGCCGGTATATATAGATAGCGAACCCTATCAGAGCGACTGTCCCCATCATCCACGCATTGCGGTTGGCACTTAACAGGATTGCTGCCAGCGCCGGCAGAGACAGCAATTTAATCCAGGCGTACCTATTGCTGTGCCGCCGTAGGCCCTCGAACAATACCGGTAATAGGACTGCGGTTAATAGTCCGAGGCGCAAATTTGGATAGAACATACCGGATAGCTGTAGCGAATCGTGCGGGTAACCGAAAATGGTGTAGCCAGTGAACAGCTGCAGCATCGCGTCAAGTGTCCAGAACGACACGACGACAACACTACCCAAAAGTAATCGCTCGTAGCTCCGCTCCGTTTTAACAACATGAATCATGAAGACGCCTGCGAAAAAATAGCGGATATAGGATAAAACGGTCTGCGCCGAGCGGCTCTGGTCGACCGCGTCCGGTAACGCGAGCAGCAGCGGCAACCACAAGCAACCAAAGCATAACAGTAGGCGGAGCACCGCCGTATCGTTGCGCACCTCGGCGAAACTGGTGCTACAGCGATGGAAGCCGAGAAACGCTAATATCGTCAGCGGATAAGTAACTCCGTTTTTGGTAGTGAACAACGCAAGGCAGCAAATCATGAGCAGCCACCCGTAGTTGTCGATGAACCAAGGCTTGAGTGTAGTCACTGATTATTTTGCGAGAGCGCCGCAATTGGTGGGCGATGCTGGGATCGAACCAGCGACCTCTGCCGTGTGAAGACAGCGCTCTCCCCCTGAGCTAATCGCCCTTGTCGTCAGGTAGCAGTATAAAGTTAAAGTGCAGGACTAAAAAGTGCGATCCGCTGCCCAGGCATCTTTCCACGTTTGACCTTATACTCATCGCGTCGATGAGCGTTCGCGTTAGATTCCCACCTAGTCCAACCGGCTATTTACATATCGGTGGCGCACGTACTGCCTTGTTTAACTGGCTCTATGCCCGCAAACAGAACGGCACGCTGGTATTGCGTATCGAGGATACTGACCGAGAGCGGTCCAGCGATGAGGCGGTTCAGGCTATCT
>CAZBOQ010000206.1:0-5167 GCA_964493555.1 uncultured Gammaproteobacteria bacterium
AGGAGACCTTCCAGCAATTCAACCGCTGGCTGGTAAAACGCTACCGCGCTGCCTGGCCGCAAGCCGACGCGACCGGCGTGGTTGAAGAGAGATAGTTGAGATGAGCGAAATTTTTACACCTGAGCTGTTGGAGAGTTTTGAGTCTTCGACGCAAGACCTGAATCGTGCCTGTTTGCTGCCACCGGTTGTATATACCTCCGAAGAATTTTTTGAGTTCGAGATGGAAGCAATTTATAACCACGACTGGTTCTGTGTCGGCCGGGTGGAACAAATACCCAACGTAGGCGATTACCTCGCAGCTGACTTCGCAGATGAACAACTACTCGTTGTTAATACCCAGGAGGGTATTCGGGTCCTATCCGCTGTTTGTCAGCATCGCGGCATGGTAGTCACGGAAGAAAGCGGCACAACCAATCGTTTTACCTGTCCCTACCATCATTGGACCTATACTCTGGATGGGAGACTCGTAGGCGCGCCGGAAATGGACCGAGCGGAGGGCTTTCAGAAGAAAGATTTCGATTTGCCCTCGCTGCCGGTAGAGCTTTGGCACGGTTTTATTTTTGCCAATTTCGATATAGACGCGCAGCCGTTGGCACCCTCGCTTGCTGAGATTGAACCGTTTCTGGCAAATTTCGAATTGGACAACTGCGTCGTCCGTGAAGGCAACACCATTCCTGACTGCCCCTGGAACTGGAAGGTCATGATGGAAAATTTTAACGATCCCTACCATGCGAGTCGGCTCCATGGACCGTTGCAGACCTTTGCGCCTAGCGGCATGAGCGACTTTTTCGAATGGCGGGAAGAGATGAACCACATCTCGCGTATTCAGCATTTCACCGAGATAGACGGCTCTTTCAACCCGACCAAGAAATGCATGTTGCCGCTGTTTCCCAAACTGACCGAGGCCGAGCGCATGCAGGGTGCTTTTATGCTACTGCCGCCCAGCCTGGGTCTGGCTATCGTCCCGGATGAGGTCGCCTATTTTATCATCAAGCCGCAGGGCGCAGGCTCAATAACGCTTGATATCAATTACTGCTTCAATCCAGAAGCGGTGAAGGATCCGATGTTCGAGTACTTGTTTGAGCAGGTTGAACTGGGTCTCAACAATTTTAACGTTCAGGATGTGTATGCGGACACTATGGTTCAGAAGGGTCTTAATTCAAGATTTGGTCCCCGAGGCCGGTATTCTTGGCAGGAGGGAACATTACCGCAATTTAATCGGTGGCTAGTCAAACGCTATCGCGATCACTGGCCGACAATATGAATGGAGGTAGCCATGCAAGAGATGATCAACGTTTTTAAAGAGGAGTTGCAGCTGTGCTGCATCGGCCCTGGTCAAAAGCTGGCTGTTTTATCGGAAGGGGAAATTTTAAAAGACTATTCCGAGGCATTTTTGCGAGCCGGCGATGAACTCGGCGCCGAGACCACTCGCGTCAATGTCGCTGCCGCTGGTAATGCGGGTGCGGAGGCGCGGCTCGAAGATCTCGGCGAGAGCGCACTCACCAAAGACCGTGTGGCGATGGAAACCCTCAAGGACGCAGACATGGTCGTGGATCTCATGCTGTTGCTGTTCTCCAAGGAGCAACTGGAGATCCAGGCTGCCAACACACGGATTTTGCTCGCTGTTGAGCCTTTCGAGATCCTTAAGCGCCTGCGTCCTAGCAAAGACATGCGCCGGCGTGTAGAGGCCGGAGAGAAGCGAGTACAAAACGCGAAGACTCTGCGTTTTACCAACAGAGCTGGTACCGATTTACGCTACGAGCTCAAGACGCTGAATGGACCACCGCCGAGCTGTGTGCTCACGGAATACGGTTATACGGACACACCGGGACGTTGGGACCACTGGCCGAGTGGGTTCCTGGCGTCTATGGGCACTGACACCGGTGTTGAAGGCCGTGTCGTCATGGACAAAGACGATATCGTCCTGCCCTGGAAGGAAAAGCTGACGGGTTCGATCGATTTGAGCATCAGCGAAGGTTATGTCACCGATATCAAAGGCGGCGAAGACGCAAAGCGCCTGCGCAACTACATGGAGGGCTATGAAGACCCACGCGCATACGCGGTGTCGCATATTGGCTGGGGTCTAAACGAAGAGGCGCTGTGGGATGTCGACATGCCTGGGATCTGCATGGACGGTCGAGCCTATTACGGCAACGTGTTGTTCTCCACTGGACCGAACACGGAATTCGGTGGGGACAACGACACCAAGTGCCATCTCGATCTGCCCATGAAGAACTGCTCTCTATGGTTGGATGATGAGCTGATCGTGCAAGACGGTCAGGTCGTCCCTGACGATATGCGTGCGGCGGGCCGATAACGGAAGTGGTCGACTAGGCAACCTGCAGGATTGGCCGGTAGCCTGTGAGAATAGAAGGCATGCTTTGCGCGGCCCAAAGGCCAGCCCGCGATTTCCGGCTAAATCGGGTCTACAAATACTCGTCGATTTTTTCCGGTAGATGGATGTCGCGTAGTTCCGGAAATCCGTCCATGCCCTGTACATTACCGCGTGGCGGTAGGTCGGGTTCACCGCTCAGCGCTGCACGTTCAGTGTTCGTTCTGGCAAATCGCTTTTCGTCCCTCATGTAAGCCGGTTTGCCGTCGGCATCCCGAAACCGCGGGATGACTTCCTCTGCAAACAGTTGCATGTTCTTCATTGCCATCCAGTGCGGCATAGGTCCAGCCGGAGAGCCCGCACATAACATGCCACCCGCGCCGATCTCCTCGCAGTAAATCGCATAACGTTCGGCTACGGTCTCTGGCGAGCCGACGATGATGTAACCCAATTCAATCAGTTCGTCGTAGCTCAGCAGCGCCGGCGGTTTGACGCCGTGTTTGATAACCGCAGCATTCTGGTTGCGGAACGAGCGGTCGGTCAGGTAACCGGGTGGGAAATAGTGCGCTGCTTTGATTTTGAGCCCGGTGTTAAATAGCCATTGCATGTACGCCGTGGCTTCGCGGGGTGCTTGTTTGTCCGTTTCCGCAACGTAAGTCGGTACTGCCGCCATCGCCTGGTCCGGTGACAACTCATAACCGCATTTATCAGCTTCCTCGCGGAGGCGCTGGAAGCCAGCCTTGCACATCCACATCGGTGAAAAGATCATCATATAGGTATAGCGGTTCTTTGCGCACTCACGGATCGTCTCCATCGAGCCCATGCCGGGCAGCCAGCACGGCGGATGCGGTTGCTGGATGGGGCGAGGCCAGACGTTTACGTTGGGAATGTAGTAGTGCTTACCCTGCCAGGTGAAAGGGCCCGGTTGGGTCCAGGCTTTGATTATCAGATCGTTGGCTTCCCAGAAACGTTCGACCGAATCTGGCGGTGGAACTGGATTGTTGAAATACTCGCAGCCGATGCCGCGGACGATGCCGTGAATTATCCGTCCACCTGAAATGACATCGAGCATCGCGATCTCCTCCGCGACACGAAGCGGATTTCCATGCAGTGCAATCGCGTTGCCGACAATGCCGACTGGTAGGTCCTTAGTCCGTGCGACCACCTGCGCGGCGATCAGGTTGGGAGCCGGCATCGTGCCATAAGCATTTGCGTGGTGCTCGTTGACGATGGAGCCGTCGTAGCCGAGCCGTTCCGCATCAACCAGAAGGTCGATGTACTGGTTGTAGAGTATGTGCCCGCGTTCAGGATCGTAGTGTTTGTTGGATAGGGTCACCCAGGAGGATTCGAACTCGTCTGCCGGGGGGATAAATCCATATGGCATGAGGTGAAAAAAATAAAACTTAAGCCGTTTCATTGTTGCGCTCCCGTGATGAATACGGTGATGGCATCTGCTGTCTCGTCCGGACGTTCGGCAATCAAAGCATGACCTGTCTCAGCAATCGTGACGGTTTGTGAGTTCGGCAACAACTCGGTGTAACGGTCGGCCATAGTGCCGGAGACCAGTCGATCGTTTTCGGCTTTTACCACCAGCGACGGGCAAGTCACACGCTGAAGGCGTCGTTCTAACGCAAGGTTGTAACGTGGCGCCCAAATGAGTTTGGCCAACGTCGCGGCTTCCGCGTGCCCCTGTACCATTTCTTCGAAATCTTCCGAATCAGCAACCACTGACGGGATTACGCTTTTGTCGTTGAAAAGGTGATCGATCAACTCGTCCGGGTTGAATTTGAAAGCGTCGGGTCCAGGATCATCTACACGTAAGCCAATCGGCGTTACTAGCGTCAAGCTTTTCAGCCGCCGCGGATAGTAGGCAGCAAACTCGGCAGCGATCCATCCGCCTAGTGAATAGCCAATAACGTGTAGCTCATCGACTCCGAGCAGCGCGAGTAATTCGTCGTAGTGCACGACCAGATCATCGAAACCTGACAACCAGTTGGGCCTTGCTGTGGCACCGAAACCGGGATGTTCAGGTGCGATGAAGTCTACATTTTTAGCACAGCGGGCATACATCGGCAGCCACATGCGAGTTAGACCAGCACCGTGGAGAAACAGCACTGGCTCGCCTTGTCCCTGTCGACGATAGGCGGTCTCCAGTCCGTTTACGTCTATGAATTCCGGTTCCGTATAGTAGTTTTGTGGTTGGGCTACGGGAAGCTCATCCGAGCCTGGTGCGTTCGCCATGCATCTCTCCATATATAGTTAAGCCCGTACCCGCTGCGGCACGGAATCAATCAATCGTGTTTCTTATCTCGTAGGTATTGCGGCCAGATCCCTTGCTTACCCGGGGCCAGTATACCGTTCGGGTCTAGCGCGTCTTTGATGGTTTCATTTAATTTCATCAAGGCGTTATCGTTGTAATTAAAGGTGCCTGCGATTTGATCCATAAACGAGATATGGGTTCGGTATTCTCCGTAGCCTTCAGCCGCCGCTTCGTCGATGAGGATACCGAAAAGTTCGTGCGCACGTTGCTTATCGTCGATATCGGTTTTGTCGAACACTAGGGTGACAATATGATTCAGCGCGCGCCAGCCGATAACAAACACGCCTAGATAGTCAAAGCCGTACTCAATAGAGCGATCGCGGATCATGGTGTATTGTTTCAAGGCGTCGGCGCCTGTGGTCGGTGATACTGGCGAGAAGTCGATGTGCGCGCTGTTGCCGCGCCAATTTAGAAATCCAAATTCCGACAAGTTGGGTACACCGGACATGCCTTTGATGCGGTATTTCATGACGGGATCGTCGGGGCGATCGTCGGCAAGAAAGAATTTCGTACCG
>CAZBOQ010000207.1:0-8335 GCA_964493555.1 uncultured Gammaproteobacteria bacterium
GCGTTTGGAAATCGTCGCTGCAGGTGAAAAGCTTGTCGGCCGGTACGTGGTGCCGGAGCTGTGCGCGGCAAAATTCCAACAACTCGGCGCTGTCCGCGTGACGGTAGGAAACGACGCCGTCACGCCGTTGGAGATCTCCAGAGTACAGTTTCTCTTCCGGGTAAAGGCGTTCGGCGCGACGGAAAAAATCGTTGGGCATACGAAATGTGCCGAGACTCACTGAGTGCAGCTGAGTGGCATCAAGGCGGGCAAACGTTTGTTCGAACAGTTGTCTATAGTCGCGTTGGTACTCTTCGTAGTAAAACACTGGATCGAAACGCAGACCGATCGGCCAGCCTTGTTTTTGCAATTGGTGAGCGGCGGCTAGGCGCGCGCTTAAGCTTGGAGTTTTTCGTTCAAGCGATTGAGCGATCGGATCGGGCGAAAGTGAGAAAGCGACGATGCAGTTCGGTATCGCTCGGCGCTTGAGTAGACTTCGTACCTGGGTACTCTTGGTGCGTAACTCAAGCCAACTGTCTGGCAGATCAGCAAACACTGGGATGAAGTGTTCGGTGAACTGGCTGACTGGCTCTAGGGCTAGGCTGTCACAGTCGTAACCTGAGAAAAAATAACTTGGCTTTGGCGCAGAGCTGGCCCGATTACGTAGTGCATCGGCGAAGTCCTCATAGTTCACGAACAGCACGTAATTTGCCGATTGGTACATGCCTTGGAGAAAACAGTAACGGCAGTCATAAATGCAATTCAGCATGTGCGAGAAATAGTAGTTCCGTGCGCCGCCGATACCGAAGCTGGCGGGTGCCTCGAGCACGAAGTTTTTGTGTTTGATTGCGAGTATCAGCGCCGGATTGCGTTTTTGTAGACGAAAGTCTTGTGACTTTCGATTGAATACTTCGCCGTAGCGCTCACAGGTGATGTGCCGTGCGTCTGAGAAACGTTGTAGGATCTCTGCAGTGCGCGGATGTTCACGTGCTTGCGCCTCAATGTAGATGGTGTCGATCACGAATTGGTCAGATGTATCTTGAATGTTGCGATGCGTTTTTCTATTTCCCGTAACGCCGAACGTCCGTCATTTGCGGTGAGTTTCTCAGGGGCAGGGGCATCCGAGCCTCCTAACACGGCCCAACGACGCAGCAGCCGGCTGAGTTGGTGCCGCTGAGTGGCGGTGAAATGCCATCGCGCTAAGCAAGCTTGGTAGGCCTGTGGCAGCGCGTGCCGCTTAGTAAATTCGTCAGCGAGGGGACTTAAGCTCGCTGTCAGTTCGGAAATCACCGGCAGACTTTGGCGGAGTAGATCCTCCACTATTGCACGGTTAATCGACGAAATGGGTGTTTGCCTCGTATCTGAAACGATCTTCAAACTATGGACTAGCTCACCACTGGAGAATTTGCACGCGGCGGCGTAAAACCCAGCGGCTTCCATTTCGACGACCACATCCGGTGGGTAGTCCGTTTCCGGCCCATCCACGGTCAAAAGGGTCGCTGTTCGACAGGGCGCGTCAAAGCTCAGATGTGGGTACCAGGACCTACCGGTCGAGGCCTCGATGATTTTGTGTGCAAGCACGATTTCCCCTACCGTCCCAGTACCGTTGCCCGCGATACCGACGTTTAACCAAGCGGCCTTTACCGAGCCAAGTAACCCTTGGACCATGTCAACTGCAGCCGCGGCCCGTGTTCTACCGATGCCCGACTGTACCAATAGGAGTGATGCGCTGGCGTATACTGGCAGCGTCGTGTCATTGCGGCGGCGCAGGTCGAAATGTTTGATCAGCGGGCGCGCTTCGCCAGCTAAGGCCGTCACGAGCACTAACATGGGTTCACACCCGTGCACCGCTTCGGCAGTGATTCTGTTTCAAGGATGTGTAAAGCGCTACTTCCTCGTGTTTGCCTCGTTTGCGCGCCCCTTGCAGGTAGACGTCGAGCTTTTTCTGCAATGTTTGAACCGTCGCTGCATTATCAGTTGTGCCTAAAACGCCGCTTTCGAGCATTTTCACTAGCGAAGTAATGCGGAACCGGTCCATGCCCCAATGACGGCGTGACAATTGATCGGCGTGGCCGCCGTATTTGACAATCAGCGCACGGGGAATGTAATGCACAGGATAGCGCGCGGTTATACGCAACCACAGATCATAATCCTCGCAGACCGGCAGCGATTCATCGAACAAACCGATCGCGGTGAATACCTCACGATGGATCATTACTGCCGAAGGGGATATGGCGCAGAGAGGTAAACAGTGCTGGTAGATCATGCCGCCGCACTTCGCGTGTTTGGCCATAGGGTTGACGCGGTGGCCGTCACGTATCCAGATCTCGTCGCCGTGAACGATCCAGCAATGTGGCTCTGATTGTATGACGCGCCACTGCTGGTCCAACTTTTCAGGCAACCATTCGTCATCGCTGTCTAGAAAGGTCAGCCAGTCCGCGTGTGCGGCACGTATACCGTTGTTGCGCGCGGCGCTCACGCCGGTGTTCACTTGGTGTATGTACTGAACTTTGGCTCCGTAGCGGGTTCGAATCAGAGATGCCGTGGTGTCCGTCGAACCGTCGTCTACGACGATGATCTCATCCGGTGGGGTGGTCTGTGCGAGTACTGAATCAACCGCCCGGGCAAGCAGAGCGGCACGATTGTAACAGGGTATGATCACCGCGACGCTCATCCTAAGAGAGGATACAACGGTGTGGTATATTTTGCGCCCACGAACGGGCGTACATTTAAAGACTATGACTAGATGCATCACGCTTTGCCGGATATTGCTGTGCGCGTCGCTGATGGCAGCCATCCCGCTGGTGTGTGCACAAGAAGTTTCGGAGGCTTTTCTTGAGGCTTATCGCAGCTATGACAGAGCGTTCAGCGCCGGGGAATTAGAGGAAGCCGCCGAGCTCGCTGAACAGGCGCTGAAACTCGGGATCGCTGAAATTGGGCCGAACCACGAGAAAACTGCAGTGCTAGAGATCAATCTAGGTCATGTTTTATTGAATCTGCGGCGTGTCGAGCAAGCGGAGTCTCACCTGTTGCGTGCACAGGAGATCCTGACGAATCTTACTAGTGAGACGGACATGAACTTGGTGACTGTCTACCGTGACCTAGCAATATTGCGGCGGGCACAGGGGGAATACGGTAAAGCACGCCTTTATTACAGTAAGGAGTTGAATGCCCTCAAGACCAACAAGGGGTCGGACGATCCTGAGATAGTTCCTTTGCTTATCAACGTTGCTCAGTTCGAGGCCAGTATCGGTGAGGGGCCGAAGGCCCAAAATGCGTTAGCGCGCGCCCAACAGATCATCACCAAAAGCCTCGGCGATCGGCATCCGGCGGTGGCTGCTATTATTGCGACCCGCGGTGAAACTGACATTCGATTGAACAAACATGTTTCTGCCGAGAAATTTCTGCTGGACGCCCTTCGCATTTATCAGGAAACGCTGCCCGAGAGCGACGCCCGCATCGTCAGTGCGCACGGGTTGCTGACGGTTGTTTACGAGGCGTTACAAAACGAAGAGCGGCAAAGTTATCATGGCGATAAACTAGTTGAATTGATCGAAGATGTTGAAGGCGACGCGCGCCCACTGATAAAGGTGGCGCCGACCATACCCAAAAGCGTAGCCGCGAGTGATCGCCAAGGTTGGGTGCTTGCCGAATACAACATTACTGCTGACGGCCGCGCGACTGACGCAAAGGTGCTGGAGGCTTTCCCACAAGACACTTTCAATCAAGCGGTCTTGTCGGCGATAACGAAATGGCGCTTCAAACCTCGGGTCGTTGACGGCAAGCGCGTCGCTCAACCAGGAAATCGTATCAAGGCTGAGATAACGCCTGATGAGATTCGAGTCAACACCGGCAAACTCGAGTAGCTGTTAGCCCGCGGCTGTTTGGGTTACCGAATGAAACTACTTGTCACGGGTGCGGCCGGCTTTATTGGCGCGCGAGTTGTCGAGCTGCTGCTGGCTCGTGGGGACGAGGTCCTCGGTATCGACAACATGAATGACTACTATGACGTGTCACTAAAGGAAGCGCGGTTGGCACGGAACAGTTCTTCGTCGAGTTTTGCTTTTCGGCGCGTGGATATTTCGGACCGAGACGGCATGGTCGCCATGTTTGCTGAACACAAGCCGCGGCGCGTCATTCATCTGGCTGCGCAGGCGGGCGTCCGGCACTCCTTGGACCATCCGCATACCTATATCGATTCCAATGTGGTGGGGTTTATGAATGTTCTGGAAGGTTGTCGGCGCCATGATGTCGAACACCTGGTCTATGCTTCATCGAGTTCGGTGTATGGCGCCAATACCGAGCAGCCATTCTCAACCACACATAATGTCGATCACCCGGTGTCACTGTATGCGGCGACTAAAAAGGCAAACGAGTTGATGGCGCATACCTATAGCCATCTTTACCGAATACCGACGACCGGCTTGCGATTTTTTACCGTTTACGGGCCGTGGGGCCGACCGGATATGTCGATATTTCTTTTTGCAAAGAATATCCTCGCGGGGAAGCCGATCGATGTATTTAATTACGGCAATCATAGCCGCGATTTCACCTACATAGACGACATTGCTGCAGGCGTCCTCGCGTGTGTTGATACGATCGCCAATGTGGATGCGAACTGGTCTAGCGACCGTCCGAATCCTAACTCCAGCAATGCGCCTTACCGGCTCTATAACATAGGTTGCCATCGACCGGTTGATTTGCTGGAGTTCATCGAGATCCTAGAGACTGCTCTCGGGCGGAAAGCGGAGAAAAATTTATTGCCGTTGCAACTCGGCGATGTACCGAATTCTTACGCCGAGATACAAGATCTCGTCGACGCGGTAGACTATCGCCCGGTCACGCCGGTGGAAGAAGGGGTGGCCAAGTTTATCGATTGGTATCGGGATTACTACGGGGTTTAGGGTCAGCGCGGCCTCTTAGAAAGAGGATACAGGTGTCGCACAATAGAAAGATCGCCATAATTGGTCTTGGCTATGTTGGTTTGCCCGTGGTGGTCGAGTTCGGCAAGTCATCCAGTGTCGTTGGATTCGACATCGACGAGCAACGCGTTGCCGACTTAAACGATGGACGGGATCTGACTAACGCAGTTTCGCCGGCCGACCTCGGTACCGCCGACGTTTTCTTCACCACGAAAGAGAATGAGCTGCGGGAGGCTGACTTTTATATCGTTGCAGTCCCGACCCCAGTAGACGATGCAAAGCGCCCCGATCTGACATCGGTCCTCCGCGCCTCTGAGATGCTTGGCCGTCAACTTAGCCCGGGCGACATCGTCGTCTATGAGTCCACCGTGTACCCAGGTGCGACTGAGGAGGAGTTTATCCCGGTGCTTCAAGCCGTTTCGGGACTGCTCTGCGGAACCGATTTCACGGTCGCTTATTCGCCAGAGCGAATTAATCCTGGGGATAAGGTGCATAGCTTTCGAAACATCACCAAAGTTGTGTCCAGTCAGGACGAAGCTACTTTGGATGTGGTTGCTGAGGTTTACGGATCGGTGGTAGAGGCGGGAGTGTACCGGGCCTCCTCGATAAAGGTAGCCGAGGCTGCAAAGGTGATTGAGAATACTCAACGCGACTTGAATATCTCCCTGATGAATGAGTTGGCGCTTATGTTTAATAGGATGAACATTGACACGCGCGATGTGCTTGAGGCCGCCGGGACTAAATGGAATTTTCTTAAGTTCCAACCCGGTCTAGTAGGGGGGCACTGCATCGGGGTGGACCCCTACTATCTCACCCATAAGGCTGCGACGATGGGTTATAGCCCGCAGGTTATCCTAGCCGGGAGGCAAATAAACGCCGACATGGGCCGATTTCTTGCCGGCGAGGTGGTGAAGTTGCTTATGAAGTCCGGCCGCACCGTAAAGGGCAGTATCGTCAGCATCCTCGGGTTTGCGTTTAAAGAGAACGTGCCGGATCTGCGTAATACTCGGGTTGTCGATTTAGTTAACGAGTTGGCAGAATACGCGGTTTTTACTCAGATTCATGACCCGCTGGTTGATCCGGTCGAGGCAGTCAAAGAGTACGGTATCAAATTGGTTGAGGTGGAGAATATGGCACCGGCGCACGCGGTTGTACTGGCCGTGCCCCACGCGTGTTTCATGGAGCGAGGGTGGGCGGGCGTTAGTGACTATTTGATCGACGGTGCTGGCGTAGTCCTCGATGTAAAGGCGGTACTACCGCGTGAATCCCGTCCCGCCGATATCTCGTTGTGGCGGCTTTGAGAGGAATGCTTGGATGAGAGTCCTGATGGTCGGCACCGGCTATGTAGGTCTCGTTTCTGGAGCTTGTTTTGCTGAGTTTGGCGCGGAGGTCACTTGCCTCGATGTCGATCATGACAAGATTGCCGCGTTGCGTCGCAGCGAAATTCCCATCTACGAACTTGGTCTCGTCGATATGGTTGCTAAGAACGTTGCCGATGGCCGCTTGTTGTTTACAACAGACTACGCTCGTTCGGTGGCGGACGCCGATCTGGTGTTTATTGCTGTCGGCACGCCATCCAGGCGCGGCGACGGGTATGCGGATCTACGCTACGTTTACGAAGCTGCGAAGGAAATCGCTAGGCATCTCACTGGGTACACTGTGATTGTTGATAAATCAACGGTGCCGGTAGGAACTGCGCGCAAAGTTAAGAGCATCATCGCGGGGGAGAATCCGCGGGCTGATTTCGATATCGCATCTAATCCAGAATTTCTTCGCGAAGGTGCCGCAATCTCCGATTTCATGCGCCCAGATCGTGTCGTGTTGGGTTTGGAGAGTGAACGTGCCGAGGCCCGGTTGCGCGAATTGTACCGACCACTGAACCTAATAGAGATCCCGATTGTCGTCACTGATCTCGAAAGTGCCGAGCTTACGAAGTATGCAGCGAACGCATTTCTTGCGACCAAGATAAGTTTCATTAACGAAATTTCGGCGCTGTGCGAGGAAGTTGGTGCCGATGTTCACGCGGTTGCCAAAGGCATGGGCCTCGATGGACGGATCGGGAGAAAATTTCTGCACGCAGGCCCGGGATACGGAGGCTCGTGTTTTCCGAAAGACACTCGGGCGCTTGCACGTACCGCGCAGGAATTTGGCGTGTCGAGTCGAATCGTAGAGTCTGTAATTGAAGTCAATGCTGCGCAGAAAGCGCGAATGGTCAAAAAGATCAGGGCCGCACTGGGTGGTGATGAGTCGGGTAAGACCATCGCCGTTTTAGGGCTGACCTTTAAACCTGAAACCGATGACATGCGCGATGCCCCATCTTTATCGATCTTGCCGGTGTTGTTGGAAAAGGGCGCGAGCATTCGAGCGCATGATCCGCAGGGGGCCGAGGCGGCCAGTACGCTGTTGCCGCCCGGCATCGCCTACTTCGATCGGATTTATGAGTGCATCAGCGGCGCTGAGGCCGTCGTTCTGATGACCGAGTGGAACGCCTATCGCGGTTTAGATTTCGAACGCGTCAAAGCGGAGATGGCAGGGCGCGTTTTCATCGACTTGCGCAACGTCTACGAACCGAGGCAGATGGAATTGGCGGGTTTTGAATACCATTGCGTCGGACGCTGAAAAGCCATAATAGCGTGCGGACTAAACTGCTCTTTATCGTCACCGCTGACTGGTATTTCTGTTCCCATCGCCTGGCTTTAGCATCCGCCGCCAGCCGACAGGGTTACGAGGTGTTAGTTGCGACCACAGTGAACGAGCACGGGCGCCAGATTACTGAAGCGGGTCTGCGCCTGATACCGCTATCGTTTCCACGTTCAGCGGCGGCGCCTTGGCGTGATCTTGCTCTGGTGTTCCAATTGATTAGGCTTTGTAACATCGAGCAGCCGGACATCATCCATAACATCGCACTGAAGCCAGTGTTGTATGGATCGATGGCGGCACTATTGTCGAAGGCAACGCCGCAGGTAATCAATTTGTTGACGGGGTTCGGGCATACCTTTACGTCGCGTCGGCTTGTGGCGCGAATGCTTCGGGCGCTGATCCAACCTGCCTTAAGATTTATTCTGCGTGCTCGCCGCTCTCATACGGTTGTTCAAAATCCTGATGACCTGGTATTCATTACTTCACGCTATAATGTTGCTGTTGAGCGCGTCACGCAGATCTCCGGTTCCGGGGTTGATCTTGAAGAGTTCGTTGTCACGCGGGAGCTGGATGGCGCCCCGGTGGTTGTGTTTCCTGCTCGTTTATTGATCGACAAGGGCGTAAATGAATTTATTGAAGTTGCGCGTCGGCTAAGGCTTGAGAAACCTGAAGCGCGTTTCGCGCTCGTTGGTGATATCGATCCGCAAAACCCCTCTTCATTGCGTGCCGAACAGCTCGAAGCGATACGGCGCGAGGGAGTGGTCGAGTGTTGGGGGTGGCGGAACGACATGCCT
>CAZBOQ010000208.1:0-5315 GCA_964493555.1 uncultured Gammaproteobacteria bacterium
AGCCTGCTCTATATCTGTGCGCAACCCCTCTACCGCGTGAATGAAATCCACTAATCGTTCGCCACGTGCCGCGCTCTTGTGATTTTGGTCGATGATGTTATTCAAGCCGGCATAGGCCGTGACAGACAACAATGCAAATACAGCAACTGCCACCAGCAATTCAACGAGGGTAAACCCGTCACGCATGCTGACGGCTACTCGGCGCCCAAATCACGTCGCAAAAACCCAACTAACGAAACACCTTCGTACGGTGGCTTCGCAACGTGCCAGCTGTCGGTCTCCCTCACAACCGAGACTTCGATACGCCTTATTTCCGGGACCAGAGTGTTGTCTATCCGGGCTTGCCAGCGCCACGATGCATTTGCCATTTTGACAATACCCTGGTCGGCGCCTGCGTCCGGCCATGGCCCTAGGACCTGGTAACCATTAACGATATTGGACGCAACCCACTGGGCGAGCGTTTTATCCCGTAACGAGGTGACGCTCTTGATGTTCGTCGAAGACGATTCCACAAGCGCGCCCAACGATATCGCGATCACCGCCAACGCGACGAGAACCTCCACCAGAGTAAATCCACGCTTGCGAGAGAGCATCATTGTGATAGCCAAACGCTCACTCCGCGAGGCGCTCAGTGATAACTCCGTCCTCCCAATCACTGCTCAATCTCACCAATGTTTGCGTTTCGGGGTGGGCCAATGTCAAGTCGAACGGTGTGATGTCTCCGGAGGAGAGAAACAGAATTTGGGGCGCGAAGTTCTGATGGACACTCTCGGAAATCTCTATTAGCGCGGGCGCCTCGACTATCACGGGTACGCCATCGATCCGCAGGCTGGCACTGAGAGACTCCGAAAATTCCCGATGCCTGAATGCATCCGTCGCACTAGCAGTCCATTCATCACCATGGAGCTCGAGGAATCGATAGCCCACATCGCTCAACTGCACCCCTAACTGCCGAGAGCGCATAACCGCGTCACGGCTGGCCAGACGCATCAAACTCGCCAGTCGCTCACCCTCCTCGACTATCTTCTCTAGCGGACCGTGGCTGCGGAACGAAAGCGTCGCCATCATCATAATGATGGTGACGATCACCACGACGCCGAGTAACTCGAATAATGTGTATCCGCAAAACGCCGACCGTGGTCTCATTGCAGATCCCAGTTACCGATATCCTGATTGATCGCGTCACCACCGACATGACCGTCGGCGCCAAAGCTAAAGATATCGACTTCGTTATGCTCACCCGGCTGCAAATACCCATAGCGGTTACCCCACGGGTCTTTCGGCAGGCGATCGAGGTAACCGCCGGACGTCCAGTTCTTGGGCCGCGGTTCGGTGTCGGGTCGCTGTACTAGCGCATCCAGACCCTGATCGGTAGTGGGATAGATGAAATTATCCAGACGATACAGATTCAAAGCACTCTCGATCGCTCGAATATCCTGGCGAGCCTTGATAACACGCGCATCATCAGGTCGCCCCATAATGCGCGGCACGACCAAAGCAGCCAAGATCCCGAGGATCACGACCACCACCATGACCTCTATGAGGGTGAAGCCCTCGGCCAGTGTGCGACACTTTTTCAAGTTCATATTATTAGCACAATTACCTTAATATACATATATTTACCTCTTTTCGTCGAGCTCAGTGGATAAGTTGATTCATCTCGAATATCGGCATGAGAATGGCCAGCACAATAAGCAAGACAATCCCACCCATCACCAAGATCAGCACCGGCTCCAACACGGCGAGAAACCCGCTGGTAAGTGACTCTAGCTCCCGCTCTTGCTCCGCCGCTGCGCGGTCCAGCATTTGCGCGACGTTACTACTAGCCTCGCCACTAGCGACTAACTGCAGTGCAACCGGTGGAAAAAGCCTCGTATCATCCAAGGCGCGGGCAAGACCGACCCCTTCGCGAACTCGGTCGGCAGCGTTACCGATCTTCTCACGCATATGCCGATTGGTCATGACACCGGCGCTGGTCCGCAAAGCCTCTAACAATGGTACGCCGCTCGAAACCAGCACTTCCAAGGTCCGTGTGAACCGAGCGATGTTTATTCCTCGAACGAAAAACCTAACGGCCGGCATCGCAAACAGAACACGATCTAGAGCCGCCAGCCCCGCCGCAGAACGTATCGTGATCAATCCGCCTGCCAACGTCAGAGAGCAACTTGCGCCCAGTAACAAGCCATAGTCAGCGAGGAAGTCGCTGAGTGCGATCAGACCCCGGGTCAACAGCGGTAAGGCTTGCTGCGTGTCTTCAAACACTACCAACACTTGCGGAACCACATAGCTCAACAAACCAATAACAATCGCAATTGCAACCAGGGTCAATACTGTAGGGTAAGCCAGCGCCAGAAGCACTCTCTCCTGAAGTAAGCGGCGAGCCTCAACATAGCTCGCTAGACGTTCCAGTACTGCATCGAGACGCCCAGATTGCTCACCTGCATCAATGGTCGCCGGCAACATTTCGCCAAAAGTGCCCGACAACTCGCGCATACTGTCGGCGAGTGATCTGCCCTCTGCTATACCACCGCGCAGACCCAGGACGGCTCTACGGGCTCGCACTGTTACCGCTTGCACCGAAATACTGGTCAGCGCCTCCTCCAACGGAACCGCCGCATGGACCAGGGTCGCAAGCTGTCTGAAGACCAATGCTAATTCACGGGTCGAGAGTTTAGTTCGAGAAAATGGCAACAACCGCCAGTTTTCAGTTGCTGGCTCCTGTTCCTTTAGCGTTTCCACCGATAGCGGAGACAAACCTTGCTCCCGCAACATTTGGCGAACCTGTCGTGGGGAACTTCCGTCGAGAACACCACGAACATTACGGCCCCGTTCATCGAGTGCTGAATACTCAAACGCGGGCATCGAATCCGTCCGCACATCGCATAGCTTATTGCTGCGTCACCCGAGAGACTTCTTCTACCGACGTGTCGCCGCACAACACGCGTCGCGTACCATCCGCGGCCAAGGTGACCGAGCGCACGCCAGCGTAACTCTCCACGTCCTGCTCTGCAGCGCCATCGTGGATCATGCGACGCAAATCATCGTCAATAACGAGCAGTTCAAAAATTCCAGAACGACCACGATAACCGGTTCCCATACATGCATCACAACCGACCGCGCGAAGAAACCCACCCCCGTCGGCTGACTCATCAGCCTGTTTACACTCGTGACACAACACGCGGACCAGTCGCTGCGCAAGCACACCAATCAAACTCGACGACAACAGAAAAGATTCAACGCCCATGTCTCGCAGTCGCGTCACTGCGCCGGCGGCGGAATTCGTGTGTAGCGTGGACAACACGAGGTGCCCGGTCAAACTTGCCTGCATGACAATCTCAGCAGTCTCTAGATCGCGAATTTCGCCGACCATGACGATATCGGGGTCCTGGCGTAAGATCGCGCGCAAACCGCTAGCGAAATTCATGCTGATACGCGAATTGACCTGGGTTTGGCCGATCCCGTCGATATAATACTCTATCGGGTCTTCAATGGTCAGGATGTTACGGGTGTGGTCATTCAACTGATCGAGCATTCCATAGAGGCTAGTGGTTTTGCCTGAACCAGTCGGGCCAGTTACCAGGATCACACCATGTGGTTTGGCGAGCAACTCCTTCAAAGTGTCATAAACGGCCGGTGCGATGCCGAGCTGCTCGAGGTCATAACGTCCTGCCTGTTTATCCAACAACCGCATAACCACCCGTTCGCTCGGACCCGATGGGATTGTTGATACGCGCACATCCACTTGATGCGCACCGAGGCGCAGTGAGATACGACCGTCCTGTGGCAGGCGCTTTTCCGCTATGTCTAATCGAGCCATTACCTTTACGCGCGAAACCAACAACGTGGCGATTTCAACTCTCGGTTGTAGAACTTCGCGCAGTACGCCATCAACCCGATAGCGGATCGCGAGTCGGTGTTCAAACGGCTCAATATGAATGTCGGATGCACCTTCCTTGATGGCCTGTGTTAGAAGCGCATTTATCAGGCGGATGATCGGCGCATCATCCGTGCCCTCGAGTAAATCCTCAGGCCTAGGCAGCTGAGCGACGATACTGTCAAGATCGAGTTCAGCGCCGATGTTCTCAGCGATCTCAATCGTCGCGTCACCCCCCTGTGCGTAAGCAGCGGTTAACAGCCGATCGAACTCCGTTGGATCGACGGTTCGAAACATTAACGGACACCCCAGAAATCGACGAGTCTCAGCCAACGCCTGTGATGAAACGTTTTGCCGACATACCGCTTCCGAAAGGCCCTGCACAGACATCTGCAGAAAAATCCCATGCTGTTTCGCGAACAGGAACGGCAGTCGCGCGCTGCGATTGGATTTATGATCGTCGGCGGTTACCATATTGAGAGCCACATAATCCGCGTAATGCTGCCGATTATGAAAAGTTACCTATTCGAGTAGCGGCTGCTCTTCCTCCGGCATCAGCTGCACACCGTCGGAATGCCGTTTGGCTTGCAGTTCACGTATCGCCTGATATTTGTCACTGCTAACCTCTACGTGTTGTGCGCTGTCTTTTAGGATTGTCGGGGTCAGAAAAACAACCAGATTCGTTTTCATTATTTCGGTTCGGTCATAGCGAAATAGCCGTCCGAGCAACGGTATGTGGCCAAGTAATGGCACACGCTGCTGATCCTCCTGGACATCATCTTCCATCAACCCTCCCAGAACCACGATCTGACCGTCATCTACCAACACCGTAGTGTTAATCGAACGTTTGTCAGTAATGATGTCCGAGGCGTTTGTCGACGTCGTTGCCAATGATATGCTTGAAACTTCCTGTGATATGTCGAGACGGACAGCGTCACCGTCGTTGATCTGGGGCTGTACCCGCAAGGTAATACCGACATCTTCGCGCTGAATGGTCTGGAACGGGTTGGCCGCGCCTTCGTTCGCGCCGGTTGCGCTGAACTGACCGGTGACGAAAGGCACATTCTGCCCGACCACGATACTGGCTTCTTCGTTATCAAGTGTTACCAGCGATGGCGTCGACAGTATGTTGGTACCTGCATCCGCGCCCAGCGCTCGGATCAGGGCCCCCAGGTTTAAAACGTCGGCGCCCAACACCGATACAGTCTTATCGAGAAACCCGAGACTTAAACCATCGCCGACCCCCGCGGGATTAGCGCTTAGTTGATTTATACCCTGGTTAGTTAGGTTGAAATTGGTCCCGCCGAACACACCCCGATCGCTGCTAGGGTCGCCAGTGGAACGCCATTGGATTCCTAACTCTGCAATTTTATCTGCCGAAACCTCGGCGATCAGAGCCTCCACCAGTACCTGGCGCCGACGCACATCGAGTTGATCGATG
>CAZBOQ010000209.1:0-4104 GCA_964493555.1 uncultured Gammaproteobacteria bacterium
TTCAATGAGTAAAGTTTATCTGAACGGCGATTACGTTCCGATAGATGAGGCTAAGGTTTCGGTGCTGGACCGCGGTTTCATGTTCGGTGACGGCGTGTACGAAGTCTTACCTGCATTTGGCGATCGTATTTTTGCGTTGGATCGGCATATGGCCCGATTGGAGCGTAGCCTCAGCGCGCTTGGCATCGACAATCCTTTGGCGCGGGCCGAGTGGCATGATGTGATCTCCCGCGTATTGGAGAACTACGGTGCTACCGGAAAGTCGGTATACATCCAGGTTACACGCGGCGTGGCGGCGCGCGATCACGTCTTGCGTAGCGATGTTGTCCCGACTGTTTTCGTGATGTGTACAGAACAGAGGAAGTCAGAGCCAAAACGGGTTGTAGCTATTACCCGGGAGGATATTCGGTGGCAACGTTGCGATATAAAGGTGACTTCTTTGTTGGCCAACGTTATGTTGCGCCAGGAAGCTGAAGACGCGGGTGCGTTTGAAACCATACTGGTCCGCGACGGGCATCTTACAGAAGGCGCCGCAAGCAACGTTTTCGTTGTTCAGGACGGTACGGTAAAAACGCCGCCATACTCTGAGCATTTGTTGCCCGGCGTAACCCGCGACATTGTTGTCGAGTTGTTGGTGCAAGCATCGATTGCCTGCGACGTGTCACCAATAACGCGAGAAGAACTCCATGCGGCGGACGAGGTATGGCTGACCAGTTCTACGCGGGACATACTTTTGGTGTCGAAACTGGATGACAAAATGATTGGGTCCGGGGGCGGCGGTCAGATGTGGTCGAAAGCTTCCGATCTGTACCTGGCATACAAACACGACCAGCTGAGCATCGAGGCTCAATGACCATTTACGAGAAGCTACACGAGCCCGCTTTCAGTTCCTTTTCTATATTGATTTTCTTTGTCGTTTCTGCTGCGACGTACTCCGCTCAACCGGATTTATTGGTGTTTGACAGCGATGGCGAACAGAGCCTTGATGTACTTGTGTTTGGTGCAGAGGGACCTCCAGAAATCGCCAGTTTGCTACAGGGGAGTGAATTCATACTGACACCGTTGTTGTCTGGTCCAGCGCGGTCTCGCGCGGCCGCTAGCGGTGACTTCGATCGGGACGGCGATCAGGATCTGGTTTTCTTTGCAGGCCATGCGACTCATTACGTGATCAATAAAGGCGGTGGCCATTTTGAGAGTTTGTCGGGTGCTGAGTCGATCTTTTCGAACGGGAAGGGATCTGCGCTCAAAGCCGCCGATGTCGATGGTAATGGTTGGACTGACTTTTTCGCTGCCATTCAGCATGACGATGATACGGGATCCGAATTGCGTTTCCTTACCCAGCCACTCGTGCCTGACGACATCAGTTCGATAAGGGGAAAGCAAAGATTTTGTTGTGTAGTCGACCAGGTGTTGGCGTTGGAGGGCGATTTTTTGCTGATAAGTCCAGGCGCGTTGGCCCTAGCGACATTCGACGGACAAGTGCGGTCCATCATTAAGATTGGCAACGGCGTTTTGCACGCTGGTCTGGCGGACATCGACAACGATGGTGATCAGGACATCGTGAGTGTCGCCGCCGACAATACCCTAGAGATCCTACTGAACCACGGTGACCGTAGGTTCGCCCCGGCTAAGCTTGGCGTGACGGGCTTCAAGTCGGTAGAACAGTTCACGTTGGCGGATTTTGATAATGATGGCAACATCGATTTGGTGTTACTCGCGGCCGGTGAACTCATCTTCCTGACTGGTGATGGGCGACGAGGCTTCACGCCTAGGGAGCATCCGATTAGCGGTTTGCAGGTGGCGGAAACGTCGCGACTTGTGGCGCACGACCTGAACTTCGATGGTGCTCCCGAGTTGCTGTTGCTCGGCGTGGACGGTGGGCTTCGGATCTTGCCTGGGGAGCCGGGCGAGAACCTTTGGATCGGACTGAGACTTTTGGGCTATCAGAACGCGGATCCGCGCGGCGCCCGGGTGTCGGCCGTGCGCAAAAGTGGTGTAGTCGTTGGCCGTACACTGGACGATGGAGATACTGTTGTCCTTGGTCTAGGGCGCCTGGCCCAATTGGATGCGGTTGTGATCGACTGGCCACAGGGCGTAACCACCTATACTCAAACAACCAGCAACAATCGTTACTTGCAGGCCTCAGCGCTTGGTATGGCCCGTGGCGCAAGGGAACGCTTTGGTATTGGTAAGCCGATACAGTTTCGGAGCAAGCGAACGTTAGAGTGTCGTTGAGCGGTTTAGGCACGGACGCCCACGCCGTGTTTAAGTAGGTACAGGCTGACCCAGAATAAGCCCACGACGAATAACAGTATTACCGTGAACGATGTCGCAATGGGGATGTCGGTAACGCCTAGGATGCCGTAGCGAAAAGCACTGACCATGTATAGGATAGGATTCGCCATTGAGACTGCTCGCCAGAACTCCGGCAACATATCAATGGAGTAGAATACCCCACCAAGATAGGTGAGTGGGGTCAGCACGAAAGTCGGTACGACCGAAATGTCGTCGAAGTTCTTAGCAAAAACACCATTGATAAAGCCTGCCAGCGAAAACAAAATCGCTGTCAGCATCACTACCGAAATAACGATGAGCGCTGAGCTTATGTGCAGCCGGGTGAAGAATAATGCGACCACCGTTACCAACATCCCGACCAGCAATCCCCGCAACGCACCGCCGCTTACATATCCACACAGAATTACATAGTCAGGAATTGGTGCAACCAGAATCTCCTCGAGGTGACGCTGGAATTTCGCGCCGAAGAATGATGACACAACATTGTTGTAGGCGTTGGTGATCACCGCCATCATGATTAGTCCAGGGGCCAGATATTGCATGTAGTCGTATCCGCCAATCCTACCCACACGGGAACCGATCAGATTGCCGAAGATAACGAAATACAGCGACATGGTTACGGCGGATGGAAATATGGTCTGCATCCAAATGCGCATGAATCGCGTTGTCTCTTTATGAACTATGGTCTGGTATGCGACCAGATAGCTCAGTGGCGAGGGGTCTTCCTTCACGCTGGAGCCTGGACATCGCTTTCTTCGAGCATTCGAACGAATGTTTCCTCCAGCCGATTCGTCTTATTGCGCATGCTTGCGACTTCGATATTTTTGGCGGAAAGCTCAGCGAACAAGCGATTGACTCCTTCCTCCTTGTTTACGTCCGCTTCGATGGTTTGGGCATCTATCGGTCTAAGCGCGTAGCCGTCGATGGAGACTGGTTGCGCTAACGGATGTTTTAGATCGAGGATGAAAGTCTCTTGATGAAGCTGGGTCAACAGACTGCGCATCGATGTGTCTTCGACAATTTGGCCCTGATCGATAATGGCGATATTTCGGCAAAGTGATTCCGCCTCTTCCAGGTAGTGGGTGGTTAGAATAATAGTCGTTCCCTTGCGGTTCGCATCCCGCAGGAAATCCCACATCGCTCGCCTGGACTCGATATCAACGCCGGCGGTAGGTTCGTCCAGGATCAAGATTTTTGGTTCGTGCAACAATGCCCTGGCGATCATCAAGCGTCGTTTTAATCCACCAGAAAGCATACGTGCCTGATCTTTGCGTTTTTCCCAAAGACCGAGTTGGGTTAAATACTGCTCGGCTTTGCGGTGAGCGAGGCGTCGCGGGATCCCATAATAGCCAGCCTGATTCACGACAATGTTCAGCACTGTGTCGAATTGTGCAAAATTGAATTCTTGCGGCACTATTCCGAGAAAAGACTTCGCTTCGGACGGGTTGCGCTCTGTGTCGTAGCCGAAGACTTGAACACTGCCTCCAGTTTTACGGACCAGTGAAACGATTATGCCGATGGTGGTTGATTTACCTGCGCCGTTTGGACCGAGCAGAGCATAAAAGTCGCCCGGTGCCACTGACAGGTCGATCCCCTTCAAAGCAGCGAGGCCGTTTTTATAGATCTTGCTTAAGTCGGTGATTTCGAGTGCGTTCACCACGGGCCTCGCCGGCGCATCGCCAGTAACGGGTAATTCATGAGACGGCAGGCTCTGTGTCGAAGAATAATGGAGATGATCGGAGTAGGACAATAACGACACCAGCCAGCTAGAAGCTCGCGAAACGGATATCTTTAAGATCTATCCAATAT